>JBCCSU010000001.1:0-64216 GCA_039199635.1 Bacteroidota bacterium
GCCAGGATGGCTTTTAAACGAAAAACGCTTTGGGTCGTATTTATTGGCACTCACGAAGAGTATGATAAAATTGATCCGCATACAGTCTGGTATTATTGAAAAATAAAAGATTGCAGAAATCATGGAAATAAAACCAATAAGATCGGAAAAAGAATACAAAGCAGCTTTGCAACAGCTCGATAAAGTATTTTCAGCTCCCGAGGGCACACCGGAGTATGATCAGGCTGAAACACTTGAGATCCTCATTGAGAAGTATGAAAACGAAAATTATAAAATTGAGGCCCCTGATCCCATTGAAGCCATCAAGTACCTTATTGCCGAAGGGTATACCAGTCAGAAACAATTGAGTGAGGTACTGGGTGATAAGTCAAAGGCCTCTTTGGTTCTGAGTAAAAAGCGTGCTTTAAGTTTAAACATGATAAGACGTATCCATAAGGAGTTACGGATCCCACTCGATCTGCTTATTCAGGAATACCGGCTGAGTACTACCTAAGCCACCGTTCAACCTGGTGAGCTCATCTTTAACAACCGAAAAGAAAGAAAAAAGATGATCGCCAGGATCCCGGCCGTCAAAAAGAAGGTAGCTGAGTTCAAAGTCTCATACAAATAGCCTCCCAGAATAAGCCCGATGATACTGGCCAGGCTACCCGAACTGTTGGCCACACCCTGGACAGACCCCTGCTGCTTTTCTCCCCCCAACTTTGACAATAGGGAAAGAAATGAAGGCCACATGAGCCCGTTACCCAGCGCGAAAAGGAAGGCTCCGGCATAGATCAAGGCTTCATTGCCTGTGGCCATTAGACAAAAGTTAGCGACTAACGAAAAACTGCCGAAGACCACAAGGCTGGCATCAGAAAACTTTTTAGACAGGTAGCCAAGCAAAGGCCCTTGCACCACGATCATAAGACCACTTAAGAAAGAAAAGAAAATACCAAGCTGCAACGAGTCCCAGGAGAGTTCTTGCAATGCATGCATGGGAAAAGCGCCATAGAAGAAGCTGAATCCTAAAAAGGTAAGGAAATAGATCAGCAGCATGAACGGCACATTCTTTATTTTGAAAACGCCTTGAAAAGAAGTGTCTTCACACTTTTTCATTTTGTAGCATTCCTTATGCTCAAAGCTGAAGATCCGTTTAATGCTAAACCGTGCTCCAGGTTCTACCAGATCTGTTTTTGATTCGGGAAGACGAAACCAAATGAGTCCAACGGCCACAAAGGAAATAAGAATAGCCGCTAATACGGGGATGGTCTCTCCATATTGGGTAGCCCCCAGAACTCCTGCAAGTGAAGGGCCAATAATAAAACCAAGGCTGGATGACATGGCCATCTTTCCGAAGTTGGCTTTACGGTTCTGGTCGTTGGAAATATCCGACAGATACGCATTTGCTACGGACACATTTCCACCCGTTAGTCCGTCAAAAGCCCGGGCAATAAAAAGAAAAACCAGGGGTAGCGTAACGGCAAAAGCGCCAAACGTCTTGGACTCGATCTCGACCAATGTGTTGATAGGCAGGTATAAAGCCAGCAGGAACACAAACCAGGCCACCAACGTACCGATCTGACTGAGCAACAGGATCTTTCTTCGGCCAAACGTATCTGACCAACGCCCCAGAATAGGCGCGCCAAAAAACTGAAAAGCCGGGTAGATCGACCCGAGTACGCCATAGATAAAAGCATTCCCTCCAAACCGGTTGACCAAAAACACCAGGAACGGCATAATAATACTGTACCCCAGCATCCCAATGAAGTTCACCGAGAGCACGGGAAGAAGGGAGATTGATCTTGCTTTAGAGTTTGCCAAATGCCTGAGGATAAAAGAATGAGTGAAGTACGACTGAAATTAAGAAAATAATTACTTTTGGCATCCCATTGAATGGGATATTAGCCTGCCTGGTCGGCAGACAGGCTCAGTTGCCTGCCCGCCAGAGTGCATGGAGTGTTAGCTCAGTTGGTTTAGAGCACCGCCTTGACAGGGCGGGGGTCGTTGGTTCGAATCCAATACACTCCACACGGCAGGCGGGGTTTAGAGCGCTGCCTTGACAGGGCAGAGGTCACTGGTTCGAATCCAGTATATCCCACAACTCCCTTTATTTTTTTGAGTATTTGTATAGTTTGAAATCGAAGTGCCTTTGGCGCGAGATTCATGAGAGGAGGTGCGGCATGCCCGCGGGTACGAATAATCCAATACACTCCACACGGCAGGCGGGGCTTAGTCATTTGCCCGGCCAAGCTTTCCGGTTTTATAATACTTCACTTTAAAATCGGAGACCTCATCTTCCAGTTTTTTATTGGCAATTTCCAGCAACTCGTTTTGGGTTTTCATGATCCTGAGTAGGTCATGTACAGCATCCAGGTTTTCCAGTTGTGTGAATACGATCTGCTCTAAATCTGCTTTGGTGTATCTTCTCATAATCTGAGTTTTGATAGTAAATAGAATTCTTTCGATTATCGTAACAAATCTATTGATTTTCTGCAGAACAATCTAGCATATCTTTAAGCATTCTACAAAAAGATTTAAAAAGACTACATTTATCTTTCGATAATCAATAGATATTCATGACTGCATTAGGACTTTACCTTACCAAGAAATCAGTTAATAAGGCAATGGTTTCGAGAAGAACTGGTATAAGTGAATCAAGACTGAGCCAATTAAGCTCAAATGAATCAACTCAACTTCGAGTTACCGAACTATACCTAATTGCCTTGGCGATAGATGTCGACCCCTGTGAGATTTTGAAAGAAATCTGTATTGACGTGAAGCTTTAATCAGAATTAAGTGAAATTCATAGATCGACATGATATTGAAAGGTGGGCAGAACGCTATGACTCAAAGGGATATCTACCATATTTGATTTCGAGACTTGTTCGATCTACTACTCCATTAGATACATTCGTTGAATTTCCTGACGGCAGTAGCACCTTTATTGGTGGTTGGGATGGCAAAGTGATCTGCAAAAAGTCAACCCCGTACGTCCCGAAAGGCACCTCACTGTGGGAGTTTGGAACAGAGGCGGGCACTTCCGGTAAAGCTGAGGGAGACGTGGCAAAACGAACAGCGGATACCCTGGGGTATGAACCTTCAGAATGTACCCTAGTTGTGGTTACTCCTCGGTTTTTCAAAAAGAAGGATGAAGTTAGACAACAGAAAGTATCCTTGAGTATTTGGAAAGATGTTCTTGTCTACGATTCTAGAAATTTGGAAGAATGGTTGGAATTAGCTCCAGCACCTTCGCGTTGGTTTTCAAGCTATATCAACAAATACCCTTCGGATGGGATTGTTACCATTGAAGAGTTCTGGAAAGAGTGGTCCACAGGACCAAATGGTGTTCTTCCTCCAAAAGTGGTAACGGCTGGTAGAGAGTATGAATCCGAACAACTCTTGAAATTTCTGCAAGGAAGTCCTGCAATCTTAGCCGTACAGGCTTCGTCAAAGAATGAGGCCATTGCTTTTATTATAGCAACGGCTATGCAGTTTGAAAAAAATGCTCAAGAAGCATTTGCATCAAAGACACTTGTTGTAGATACATCCGCAAATTTCAGAAGCATTCGTATAAATCAGTTTGCATTAAATCTGATCGCAAAATTTGATGACCCTCAAATTTTGTATGCGGGAGTTGCTGATGGCCATCATGTACTAGTCCCGTTAGGAGCAGATGATACCTTTAATCAAGATAAGCTGACTTTACCATTAATTGATAGGGATGGGTTAGTTGAGGGTTTGGAATCAATGGGACTATCTAATTCGACAGCTTCCAGTTATTCAAAAGAGAGCGCTCGAAACATCACTGTACTTAAAAGGCTATTAAACTTTCCTCAGAACCGACTTGATTGGGCTGAACCTGAAAATGCCAAGGAAATTATTCCTGGAATGCTGATAGGTAGATGGAATGAAAATAACAAGGGAGATATTGAGCTTATTGAAAAACTTGCAAATGAAAGTTATCAGAGTTTTATCAAGAAAGTCTCAAAATGGAATGAACATGAAACACCTCCATTTATAAGAATAGGTGAAACTTGGCGACTTACTTCGCCTCTTGATGCATGGACTCACCTAGCAGAACACCTGACAGTAGAAAACCTTAACAATCTCAAAGTCTGTTTTATTGATGGTTTTAAATACGGCAATCCAACGATAGAGCCAGAATCTGATAAAACTGTATTCGCTCAATTTTTTTCTAAGGAAAAAAAATTCTCAGCATGGGCTCGTGAAGGATTAGTTCAATCATTAATTCTAATTGGATTGTATGGGAAAGGGTTAAAGATTCTGAACTTAGAGTCTCCCCAAGTATGGGTTGATGATATTATTGGTGAGTTGCTGAATGATGCGGATGGTCAGATGTGGATTTCCCTGGATCATGAAATGCCTCTTATCTCGGAAGCTTCTCCAAATAGTTTCTTAAATGCCATTTTTAATTCGTTAGGAAAATCTCCTTCTCCTTTATTGGAAATTTTTAAAGAGGATGAAGGCTTTATTGCTCCAACCAGCCATCACACAGGTTTGCTGTGGGCTTTGGAAGGATTGGCATGGGATCCTGAATACTTGAACGATTCTGCCATAGCCTTAAGTCAGTTAGCTCAGATTGATCCGGGCGGCAGTCTTTCCAATAGACCAATTAATAGCCTTGTAGAAATATTCAAACCCTGGCATTATCAGACCTTGGCTAGCTTCGATGAACGTATGAAAACTGTCCGTCAAATTGCTAATGAGACTGGAAGTACAGGTTGGACATTACTCCTAAGAATGCTGCCTCAAAGTCGCGGGGTTGGGCATCCAACCCATAAAATGCGTTGGAGAATGTTTGATCGTAGTTTCGATAATAGTTATACCTACCAAGAAATTTGGGATACTCATTCCGAAGTTGTTAGCATAATGATTTCTGTTTTTGATTATTCAGAAAATCAACTTTCGGACATACTCAAGGACATCGATAATCTATCTTTTAAAGACAGGGAAAGTTTACTGTCTTTTTTAGATTCAGAATTAGACAAAATCAAACAAGTAGAATATACTGCTTGGCATACCCTGAGAAATAGTCTTTCTCATCACAGATCACACCCTGAAACAGATTGGGCTCTACCTGAAACTGAGTTAAGCAAGCTTCAGATCATTTATGAGCGTTTGATGCCGGAAGACTCCATATCAAAATACAAATGGCTCTTTGACGATCACTGGCCAAAGTTCCCAGAAGGGAATAGATATGATAAGGAACAGGAAGAGGGTCGACATGATCAAATGCAAAAGAAAATTGATGAAAGAAGAGTTGAAGCACTTAATGATATCCTTGACGAATATGGATTGAGTAAGGTTATTTCTTTGAGCGAATTCGTCAATGAACCTTGGTCTTTAGGTGAAACCTTGGCTAAAGTTTCAAGTGATCACATAATGACAGAACTTGTTGGACTCTTAGCTTCATCAAATGATAAGGTTATAAGATTTGTTCAATCATTTATCTATCGAAAATCAGTTCTTAATGGTATTGAGTGGGCAATTCAATTCTTTGAAGAGCTTGAAAAGACGAAGATAGATGATGCCGCACTGGCTAGATTTTTTATACCTCTGAATCAAGAGAGAAAACTCTGGGAATATATCGAAGGACTTTCCGAAGGAGTTAAAACTCATTATTGGCTTCATTTCAACCCTCATTTTTACCGTTTAAGCACAGACGACAAAATATACGGAATCAAAGAGCTTTTAAATCACTCTAGATTCATAAGTGCAATTGACATAGTGAGCCATTCAAAAGAGGAAATTCCCTCAAATTTGATTTTAGAGGTATTGGAAAAGGCAGCTACCATTGAATCTAAAGAAGAAGCTCATTTACATGGCTATGAAATTGATAATCTCTTTGAGGAAATTGATAAGCGTACTGATGTTCAAAAAGGCAAATTGATCAACCTTGAGTGGTTATACCTTTCGATATTGGCATCATATGGTAACAGTCGAAATCCTAGAGTACTACATCAAGAGTTAGCCGAGAACCCCGATTTCTTTATAGAAGTATTAAAGTGGGTTTATATGCCAAAGGATAAAGAACGAATAGAAGAAGAACGCCAAGGTTTGTCAGATAAGGTTCTCGGAAATAGGGCTATGCAGGCTTATAAGCTGCTTGACTCATGGAAGACAATTCCAGGAGTAAATAAACAAGGAGAAATAGACAAGGATCACCTTGAGAATTGGGTTAAAAATGCTAGAGAACTAGCCAAAGAAGCTGACCGTTTGAAAGTAGCGGATATCCATATCGGGAAGGTATTAGCTCAGTACCCAGAAAAAAGTTCGGAATGGCCTCCTGATGAGATCTGTCAAATAATTGAATCGGTCAATTCGGACAGTATGAAGGGTAATTTTTCTTCAGCTACTCACAACAAAAGAAGCTTTTCATCAAGAGGCCCATTTGATGGAGGAAATATTGAAAGAGGGCATGCAGAATATTTTAAAAAGCTTGCGAACGGTCATCGAAGGAAACACCCAATTGTTGCTCGAATTTTAGATGGATTGGTAGATGGGTATTTACGTGAAGCAAAAAGAATGGATGAAGAAGCCGAAAGAAGTAAGCTTGATTATTGAAGGAGTGTTTTATTGAAATAATTGATAACTATTCGAGTTATCGCTTTTACCGATAAAAATTAATCTTTATCCGCAAGTTTTTTCCAGTTCCCGCATCTAACCCGCATCATGAATATAAAGCGCATTATTTTCACGGTGATGGCACTAGGCTGCCTGACCTGTGCATGGGCCCAGCCCGGAGGTGGCGGCCGAAGGGGAGGAAATTTTGACCCCAAAGAAATGGTACTCCGCGAGAAGGAGAACGTCATCGCCAAGGTCGATAGCCTGTCGGAAGACCAATTGTTGCTGTTGGACGGCATTTATGAAGAATATGCCACTTCCTTTGAGGAGCTGCGCGATGAAGCCCGCAGGACGCGGAACTTCCGGGAAATGCGCCCTAAAATGCAGGCCCTTCGCGAAGAAAAAGACCTGCTGATCAAAGATGTGCTCAACGAGAACCAGTACGAAACGTACCTCGCCCTTATGGAAAATCAACGCGACCGAAGGCGAAGAGGTGTGCAACAGCGCAGGGATTCTGTCAACCAGCAGCCGAATAACTAGCGTATGAAACAGGTCTTTACGATCTTTCATTTTCTAAAAGAACTACGGGCTGATCGCCCCTTCAGGGGTTGGGAGTCGGGTGGGAAACACTTCAAAACCATAATTAGTCACCCCTTTAGCTTTCAGGTGTTGCGCTGCAAATACTTTTCTACAATAATTAGGCACCCCTTTAGGGGCCGGTGGTTGCTAGGAACATATACCCGAACCCTTATTTACCTAGTTGTACTTCTTTTCCCAGCGCTATCCCACGCCCAGGACATCAAATTCACAGGCCGACTATTAGACAAAGAAACCAAAGAACCTGTGGTGGGCGCTAACGTATTGCTGATCAACGTGAAAGACTCCTCGGCTTCCCGGTTTGCCGCCAGCAATGCCCAGGGAAACTTTGTGATCTCGAACGCGACCCGGGCTTTTTATCGCTTGCGTATCCAGACCATCACGCACAAACCGTACACGCAGATCCTGCGACTGACACAGGATGTGAGTATAGGCGTTATCGCGCTGGAACCGGACATCAAAGTGCTGGATGAAATACAGGTGGAAGGTGAGGTAATTCCTGTCGAACAGCGGGGGGACACTACTGTTTACAATGCAGATGCCTTTGCCACCAACCCGGATGCCTCGGCTGCCGATCTGGTAGGCAAAATGCCGGGTATTACCGTGACCGATACGGGAGTGGAAGCCGATGGTGAATCCGTACAGCAAGTACTGCTGGACGGCAAGCGATTCTTTGGCCAGGATCCCTTATTGGCGCTAAACACCATTCCTGCCGAGGTGGTCAATGAAGTGGAGGTCTTTGATCAGATGAGTGAGCGATCACAATTCACGGGTTTTGATGACGGCAACACCACCAAAACGATGAACCTGGTAACCCGTGAAGACAAGCGCTCTGGACAGTTCGGTAAATTTTACGCAGGTATAGGCACGGATGATCGCTATTTGCTCGAGGGCAACGTTACCGAGATCAAGAAAAACCGGCAGCTCAGCATTCTGGGGATGTCGAATAACATCAACAAAAAGAATTTTTCAGACAGTGACATAACGGGTGTGCGTTCCGGAAGACGTGGAGGCCGGAGGGCGTTAGGTGGCGGAGGCGTACAGGTGCCCGTGGGAATTACCCAGACCGAAAGCATAGGCCTGAACTACTCCAATGAAAAGCAAGGGAAATGGCGTGTGGAGTCCAGCTACTTCTTTGATCGTGCCGAGCTGGACAACGAGAGCGAAAGTGGAAGGGAAACGTTTTTAAGTCAGGGCAGCCAGCTTTACCTGGAGGACAAGGTTTCCAATTCTATCAATAAAAACCATCGCGCCAATATGCGCTTGGAATATACCTTCGATGAAAAAAATTCAATGGTGTTCACCCCTTCTGCGGTCATTCAAAATAACGAATCGTTTGACTTTACGGACGGGCAAACCTTTCTGGGTGATCAATTGATCAATCAAACCCAAAACAATTTTTCGGGAGATAACGAAGGATTTAGGCTCAATGGCGACCTGCTGTTCAGACACAAATTTGAAAAGCGCGGTAGGTCACTACTGTTCAATATCGGCTCCACCATAAACAGTTCAGATCGGGAAAGCACCTTTGACGACCTACAGTCGGACTCGTCCTTCGTGTATTTATCCGATCAGGGTGAGCGTGCTTACCGCACAGAACTCACCTACATCGAGCCTGTAGGCACAAGCTCACAACTGCAATTCAGCTATCAGATCGAGCGCAGTAACCGAGACTCAGACGTATTGACCCGCGAATCGACAGGCGTAGGCGATGCCTTTGAACAACGTGATGACCTTTCCAATGAATTCAGCAGTATATTTACGGCCCATCGCCCCTCCGTGAGCTTAAGTAAGCGATCTTTTGGGCAGTTTTATTCGGCAGAGCTAGCCGTGCAATATGCCACACTCGATAACGAGCAGGTATTCCCTTTTACACTAAACAATTCTAATTCATTCATCAAAGTGTTACCCTCACTGTCCGGGCGGTTTCAACTCGGAGACAATGGCAATCTGTTTTTAAGATACAACACCCAGGTAGGCACACCCAACGTAACGCAACTCCAGGAAGTAGTAGACAATAGCAACCCGCTTTTCTACTCCATTGGCAATGCGGATCTGGAACAGAGCTACAGTCATCAACTCATTGCCCGGTTCAGAAGGTCGAACGTAGATAAAAACACTTCCATTTCGAATTTTACGCTGGTTCGCACTACTTCCGATTTCATTACGAATGCCACGTTTACCGCCCAATCGGATTCCACCATCATAGGAGATATTGTACTGCTTCGAGGTACACAGATCTCGCAACCGTTAAACATTGACGGGTATTGGAACATCCGCAACAGCACTACCTACAGTTTTGTGTTAAGTCCTTTGAAACTGAATGTCAGCACTACGTTAGGACTTGGCTTTACCAGAAACCCTGGGGTAGTCAACGGCCTAGAAAACATCTCCGAAACGGTAAACGGTAGCGCCAGAATTAACCTGGCCAGCAACATCAGCAAGAACGTAGACTTCAACCTCTCGTACAGCAATAACCTGAACTGGGTAGACAATACCGTGGTGGAGAATAACGACAACCGCTATGCGATACAAACCATAGCCGGGAAGGTCAACTTCATATTCCCCAAAGGATTTGTTTTAAGAAGTGACCTCAACTATCAGATCTACCGCGGCATCTCCGATGATTTTGACACGGATTACGCCTTATGGAATGTAAGTGTCGCTAAGAAATTCCTGAAGAATGATCGCGGAGAACTAACCTTCCGGGTATTTGACCTGCTCAAACAGAACCAAAGCATCACCCAGCAAGTCACCCCCGCCTATCTGGAAGAAACCCGCTCATTAGTCTTGGAACAATACTGGATGTTCTCTTTCACCTATCAGTTAAGGAGGTTTAAGGCTAGCTGACCATCATTCCGGAATTTTTCTCCCAAAATTTTAAAAGGAAGAAAAATATCCGGAATCTCAATTAGCACAATTAAAACAACAGTCGTCAGACCACTTCACCTGGACAAAAGATCCAAATCGCTTTTTAATCATTCCGTATCTCGATGGTTATCTGCGTTGAGACAAGTAAACGTCTCTTTTCTTAGTGGCAAGGATATCTCCGCTATGACTTGAGTAATTAAATGCATATGCTTCAAATTGGAGTGATCAACTGGAAGGTTGGACTAAGTAGAATGTTCAGACGACTTTTCGGGGTTTGAAATTCACCAGATATTGAATTAAACTAAATTTTCCCCAGAACAGCCGTTAGGCCACTTCATTTGGAAAAGTGAAGCAGACCGCTTTGAGGCTTTAGCTCATTTTCATTGTAAGAGAACAATAAATGTCTACCAACAAAAAAGACTGCCCATGAGACAGTCTCTTGATGATTAAAATATTTTTAGATGAAGAGAGGACATGATGTGCCTCTCCTCTATCAAGACATTATCATTTGTCAGAAGTTTCTATAGCTGTTGATTCCGTGAAATCATCGTCAGACGCTCGCTTAAAGGCTTTATCATCCCAATAATTGCGGAATTCCAAATCTTCTTCGGCAATATCACTTAAACGGGAATCTCTGTTCATGGCATGCTCAAGTTCTTTGATCATTACATTCTCATTACCTATTCTGGCAGCCGCTACCGCCGTTAGGTAGTGACCTAATGCATACTCTGCATTGTTTCTGGAAAAGGTCTTTAGATCTTCTAATGCCCCAGCGTTATCACCGGTCATGAGTTTAGCCAAACCTCGGTTGTATTCTATATTTTCAACATTTTGTACCTTATTAAAATGATAGCTAGCCTGATCATAATTACCCATTCTGGCATAGTAAACACCTAAATTGTAGTTTACTCCCTCACTATCTTGATAGTTGGCCGATTTGTCTAAATATTCTTTAGCTTTCTCATATTCACCGATGGTCAAATAATGAGCACCCAGATTGTTTAAGGTGACAAAATTTTCCGGATCTTCATGATAAGCTTTGGTCAGTAAAATTTCTGATTGGTTAAGATCTTCTTTGATCTTGGTTTTGATCTTCAACCTATTTTCTACATCCTCCTCCTTGTATTTATACTTATACTTCAACTTATCCTTATCAAGATCAAACTCACTATCAATGTCGACTAAGTCTCGGTTGAATCCTACGCCCACCAAAGCATCATCTCCACCTACTACATCGAATTCATTCATATTTACCGTGGTGAGTGCACCTAGGTTACTATATGCATGAACATCAGCAGGGTATGTCTCATAAAAGCTATTGAGCACCGTAAGTTTACCTGCAGCAGCGTTAGTTCTTTGAGAAGCGGTCAACATCTCTTCCTGCGTATAAACCTCGTTCATACCCGATAACGTTAAACTACCTTCGTTAAATAGTGTGTAGATAGAATCAATTTGGGCCGATGAATATCCAGCACGGTATGCATAGTTATCAGCAACTACGATCGTAGTTCTTCGTAGCGGCATCAGGTATTTTTCAGCTTTTTCTATACCACCTAATTCAGCTATGATCTCATCTTCTTTTTCTTTTGCGTTCTTATCCGAATACAGAATAGTGTTGAGCTTTTCTTTCTTGTTTTCGCTTAACTCTGACTGGGAGAGCAGGTATTCAAAACCTTTCCAATCTTCCTGAATACTTTCAAGTTGTATCTTACTAGCGTTAAAATAACGACCAAATCCCTTTTCATTCAATTGGTTGACTACCCAATCTTTTACTTCTTCTGCTCTCTTTCGTGCTAGCTCTTTATTTCTCTCCGTAGTGCCTTCAGGCGAGGCAAAAGCCCTAATGGTCATATCGGCGGTAGGATAGGTTTTAAGATAATTTTCTATTTCTAAGATAGCTTCACTACTAGCCGCAGATGAAAATTTCGCTACATCCTGAGGGAAATTAATTTGTGCCGCCACTTTTAATGGAACCTCCATAGCGGGTGTATAACTGAAATTCATGAGTTCATACTGTCCGTTCAGTGCAAAGAGAGTACCTGTAGTAATACAGCACTCCGCAAGATCATCCATATCTTTAAATTCCACATTTTTAGCTCCGTTCTTATATTCATATTCATGCTCGATCTCAAGGTCGTTACCAATCATATCTTCATTAAAAGGTGCGCTACTTTCGATATCTACCATGATTCCCCGCTGGGCAGGGTCATCAAACATGGCTGAAGAAATACGAATAGGTTCAAACTTATATTCGCCTAACTCCGGCATGATCACATAAGTACCTTCCTTTTTAAACACCTTGTGCTTGGGTACTGTAATGGAAGCTTTGAACTTTATGCTATCTCCATAAACTTTTAAAGGAGTACTATCCAGCTGAGCTTCGGGATTTTGCGCCCATCCGGTGAGACTTAGGCATAATCCACCGCAAAGCATTGATAAAATTTTTCGTGTCATAACTATTTCTTTTTATTAAAATCTCGTCTTCCATCAGATAGCAACATTTGTTCCTTTAAGTACGGATAGTTTTAAAGGGGGACGAGGGTTTAAAGAATGTGAAATTAATGGGGTACTAACCTTTAGGCTTAGTAGAGCGTACGGTTTAAGGCATACCACTTTGAGTGAATTATTTTAACGTAAAAAATTGATTATCAATTACTTATAATCAATGAAAGAGTATCAAAATACTTTCCATAGAGCGCTTTTTAATCTCAAACCCATGGTATGGAGAATTAGGATTATTGATCATTCGAAATACGGGGCAGCGTTGCTATTTTCTGAGTTGCCTCTTACGCTCCTCATTTTGTGGAACTAAGTCCTCATATTTTTACGCTATTGGTAGACAGATAGGTCATTATCGATTAACTTTAATTTGAAGATTACAATATTAGCATGATAATATGCTTCTAAAATATTAGTTTGCTTATATTCGCAGCATTGACATTAAGGAAAGAATTATTGTGTTAGATGAATGTAGTCAAGAATGTAGTAGCCATAGGTGCTTCGGCTGGGGGTTTGGAGCCTATCCAGTTAATATTAAAGCAGCTTCCTGATCGATTAGCGAATACCGCCATCATAGTGGCGCAACATACCAGCCCAAATTACGAGAGTATGCTGGTAAACCTTCTTAAAAAGACCACCAAACTCAACGTTAGAGAAGCCGAAGATGGTTTGGTGATAGAACCTAATACCATTTATACCTGCCCTTCAGATACAGATGTCCAACTAGTAGCTACCAGGTTCACCTTCTCTAAGCCAAGTATCATAGGTCCTAAACCTAGCGTTGATAAGTTGTTCAACTCATTGGCCAAAGCTTATGGCGACCGCTCCATCGGGATCATAGTTTCGGGCACCGGACACGATGGTACCCAAGGGGTTTCAGAGATGAAGAAAGTAGGTGGTTTTACCATAGCGCAAGACCCGGAAACCGCGGCTTACACCGGAATGCCGGATTCTGCCGTACTTACAGACCTAATTGATCTTATCCTGACCCCTGAGCAGATTGGTAAGGAGATTCCTAAACTTCTTGACGTAGATTATAAAAATCGGATTTTGAGTGAAAATGAGCTTTCATCCGGTTCTAAAGAAGAAACAGAATCGGTTAAGCGCATTTTACAGCTTTTAAATCAGAAAACGGGGGCTGATTTCAGTGGGTATAAAACATCCACCATCCACAGAAGGCTGGAAAAACGGCTCAGTGATCAGAAGTATACCTCACTGGAGGATTACGTGCAGGAGGTCCAGGAAAATCCGGATGAATTAGAGCAATTGTTTTTGTATCTACTCATTGGCGTTACTCAGTTTTTCAGGAATCCCGATTCCATTGAGGTTTTGAAAGATACGATCAAGCATAGTTTGATAGACCACCCCAGTGATTTAAACTTTAGAGTTTGGGTACCCGGCTGCGCTACGGGTGAGGAGGCCTACACTATTGCTATGATTATCCACGATTTGATAGAGCAGGGCTCTCCAGAACCTATTCAAGTACAGATATTTGCTACAGATATTGATCAAACTCCGCTGAACCAGGCGAGAAGCGGGCGCTATTCTGCCTCAAGTCTTAAAAACCTTCCCGAAAAGTATCAAAAAAGATATTTCACCCAAGTAGATAATGATTTCATTATCACCCAGGAAATTAAGAAGTACATCTTATTTTCTAAACACGACCTTACTTCCAACCCACCGTTTTTACGGCTTAATCTGGTAAGCTGTAGAAATTTATTGATCTACTTTAAAACACCCCTGCAAAATCAGATCATACCGCTATTTCATTATACGCTGGAGCCAAATGGTATTCTGTTCTTGGGAAAATCTGAAACCATCGGACGTTTTAAAACACTTTTTGAAACCATAGATGTAAAGCACAAAATATACAGAAGGCGACAAACGGAGGCATCCATTTCTCATATTCCGCTACTTCAGCCAATAGCGCGCCCTAAAAAAGCGCGAACGGATAAGAATGTCCTGAACGAGGTACTCACCATATCTGATATGGTGAAGGAGACGTTCTACAATGGGTACGAACATCCTTATATCGTAGTAGATGATGGCCTTAATGTGATGGAGATCAATAAAGATGTTAGTTTTTATCTCACACTCCCCCAGGGTGCACCTAACCTGAATGCGCTTAAACTAATTAACAAGGATTTTAGGCTAGACCTCCGCACACTGGTAGGAATGGCCCACAATTCGTTAACCCAGGTGACGGGTAACTATAGGAAGTTAATCAAGGGAAACGAAACCCGCTACGCCCGTCTTAAAGTACAGCCTACGCTTTATTCAAAGCCTAAGTCACCCTATTTTATCGTTTCTTTTGAAACTACGGATGGAAACGAGTACGCTCCTATTCACCTCATTGAAAACCAGGAAGAGGCAGAGTTAAACCCGGTAATAGCAGAACTGGAACATGAGCTGGCAGCCACAAAAGAGCACCTGAATACACTGGTAGAAGAGTTAGAAACTTCTAACGAGGAGCTACAGTCGTTAAACGAGGAGCTGCAATCTTCCAATGAAGAGCTGCAAGCCTCTAACGAAGAATTGGAGACCTCTAACGAAGAACTTCAGGCTACGAATGAGGAGTTGAATATTGCTTATAACGAGCTGAGAACAGCTACAAACAAGATCGAGGAACAGAGCCACGTTCTTTACAAATCACAAAGTAACCTGAAAAGCGTGCTGGATAATACCCAGCAGGCGTTCATACTTATAAGTAAGGATTACCAGGTTCTGCTTTTTAATAATTATGCATTTACCCTTTACAAGCAACTTTTCAACGTACGCCTGACGGAAGGAGTGGTTTATATAGATATCTTACCGAGCGAATACTTGTCTAAATTCCATAATAAGTTTAAAGAGGCTCTAAAGGGCAGGCAAACGGAGTTCGAAGAGGAGATTGAAGACAACAATGGCCAGCGCAGGTATCTTTCCTTTAACTATACCCCCGTAGGAGGAGAAGATAATAGGTCTATAGAAAACGTATCCTTAAGCTTCATAGATATTACCGAAAAGAAAAACTATCAGCTTGCGCTGGAAGAGGCTTATGAGCACGCGGATGAGGAAAGTCGACTTTGGAAAAAGGCAATTCAATATTCTCCGGAATTGATCGCTATATTTTCCGGGCCTGAATATATTATTTCATTTGCCAATGAGAGTTATAAAAAACTATTTCCCAAGCGGAAAATTGTAGGTAAAAAGCTAAGAGATGCGCTACCTGAGGTTGAGGAGCAGGGTTTCGTTAAAATGATGAGGGAAGTGCGTACCACCGGAAAAGATATTACGAAGAAGGAAGTAGCGGTACCTATTGATTATCAAGGAAATGGAAACGTAGAGACAAGGTACTTCAATTTTACTTATAGCCAACTACGGGAAAAGGGCGAAAAAGGGGTAGTAGTTCATGCTGTGGATGTTACTAATCCGGTTAAAAAGCGCAATAAAATTGAAGAAGAACATCAGTTTATGCGCGCAATATCGGAAACCCTTCCCGAACACGTGTGGGTGCTCACTCCGAATGGCGAGATAGAGTTTATCAACGAATCGGCACTGAATTATTTTGGCTTGAAACGCTTACGTTCGCTTAAATCTATCGAAAAACGTGTACATCCGGAGGATAGAGAAAAGTTCAGTTCAAAGGTGTCAAAAGCACTCACCGATCTAAAGAAAATAGGCTTGGAGTATCGTATTCAATCCGATTCGGGTGAATACTGCTGGCACATGCTTCACGCCAGGCCTATGTTGGATAGTGAGGGTAATTTGACTAAAGTGATAGTATCCTCAACAGATATTAACGAGCAGAAAGTAGTTCAGAAAAACAAGGATGACTTTATGGGCGTGGCCAGTCATGAGTTGAAAACTCCCTTGACCAGCGTAAAAGCCTACACACAGCTGCTACAAGATCATTTGGAGAATTCAGACGATGATTTAGCTAAAAGCTATCTTGAACGCTCCAATAGTAGTGTTATTAAATTAGAGAAGTTTGTATCTGATATATTGGACATTTCTCGCATACAACGAGGTAAACTCACGCTAGAAAAATCTGAATTCTCATTGAACAAGCTAGTTCAGGAGGTGGTAGATAATTTACAATTTACCGCTACGGACCATAAATTAATAACAGAGCTAGGTTCAAAGGAAATTATGATCCACGCGGATCGCTCCCGGATCGAGCAGGTTTTAGTTAACCTGATCAATAACGCCATCAAATATTCTCCTAAAGCAGATGAGGTGCTGATCAGTATAAAACGAAAAATTGATGATGTGGAATTAACAGTGCAGGACTTTGGGGTAGGTATATCCTCTTCAGATATCAATAATATATTTGATCGTTTTTACCGGGTGAGTGAACACCAAAATAAAATATCCGGTTTGGGGATAGGGCTTAATGTGGCGAAGGAGATTATGCATCTTCACAACGGAGATATCACAGTAGAAAGTAAACTACATGAAGGCTCTATTTTTTACGTAACCATACCACTGCCAACTAAAGGCAAGTAAAGATTAAGTTGTTTGAATCATAACTAATGAAAAAAATATTGTTATGTGACGATGATGGAGACATTAGCACGCTCATGCAGCTGATCGTTTCCAGCATGGACCTGAAGTTTGCTTCGGTTCAAAAAATTACGGACATCGTTAAGCTGGTAAATGAGGAAAAGCCGGACTTGATTTTGATGGACCTGTGGATCCCGGATATCGGTGGTGAGCAGGCGGTAAAAGATATTAAGGCCGATGAGGGCATAAAAAAAATACCCGTTTTACTTTTTTCAGCTACGGATAAATTAGATGAGATCTGCGAGCAAATTGGAGCTGATGGTTGCATAAAAAAGCCATTTGACGTTTCCGAATTTAAAACGATGGTCAATACCTTTCTTAATAGCAGGTCAGTTTCGAGCCATTAGCCCCACAAAAAAACCGCACCCAAAAGTGTGGGCGCGGTTCATCAACCTGAACTCAAACCTAAACTAACTAACCTTCATAAATCAGCTTGGCTTCCGCGATCTTCGCAGAAATATCTGATTCTTGTTTATAATATCTGTAATCGTTATTAAATCCACCCTCGGGCTTATCTCCAATGATATAGTGTTTTACCGTCAAATTATCAGGAGCATTAAGAATGATCTGATCGGAGACCCTCACCCTTTTATCTTGTAGCGCATCGGTACTTTTTTCCATTTTTGAAATAACAATAAGCTTATTTCCGGTAGCATATACCTTTTGAATTTCCAGCTCATGCATGTACTCGGAAACTTCCGCCTCCACTCGTATCGTGCGTTCCTCTACCTCACCAGCAGAATTTGGCAGATCTACCTCTAAATAGGGTACTTCTACTTCCTCTTCCTCCATCACTACCATTACCTTAGGTACTTTTACGGTTTTGGTACGTGTGCCTACATTCACTTTTGCCCAGTCTACATTGTATTCAGGAAGCTCACCCGACTCCGCTTGTACGTCCACGTCTATTTCCGGTAATTCGCCGGATTCTGTCTTCTCAACGGTGCAACTGAACATACTTACAGCTGCAATGCATAGTATAGAATTTATAGTCTTCATTATTATTTGTTTTATAGTTATCGTAAAAAATTAGCTTACCGTTATTTGTGCGTATTTGGCCTTCACAAACATAAATACCCCGTAGGCGGCCTATCCAAGAGCTACCACTATGAGCACTACTGTACCAAATTCATCTTGCACAAAAGTTAAAGCTTGTTTGGTACCTCCGGCTTTATTAGCGTTGGCGTTAATAGCGGCATTAAAAAGAAAATAGGCAATAAGACCAATGACCACTCCTCTGGCGGTAAAACCTATTTTACCCGTTCTAACCAAGAGGCTTTTGGCACTTGAATCCAAACTAGAGCTTTCTACCTTCTCTTTGTAATTATCGGAATAAGCTAAATAAAATTGATAGATAGCTTTCCCTAGGAAAATAGCACCTATTATGCCCACCATAATCTGGCCGAAGGGCTGATCTAACAAAGTAGCAATAGCAGATTCCTTGCCACCGCTTCCACCCGAGGATGATGATGACCCTCCTAAAGCAGAGCTTAGTGACAATACAGCTAAGCCACCATATACTAATCCACTAATGGCATATCCCATACGAACAGCCAAGCCCTTGGCATCATTACCCTGATCTTCAGGATCAGTTATCGCTTGGTAGAGTCTCCAAAACATGTATCCAAATAAACCCAGGGCAGTAACGACTAATAAAATTTGTCCAAAAGTTTGCTGTGATAAATAGGCTAAAGCGCCTGAACTACCGGTTTTTTTACCGCCGATTCCTATGGAAGTCATTGCCGCTAAACCACCTATTAGTATATAGACAAAACCTTTAGTGGCTATTCCGAATCGCGCAAATTTTTCTCTCTTGCTGCTCATAATTATCGGCTTAAGACGTAAAAGGCGTGAATAATACCCGGCACTATTCCCAAAATGGTTAACAAGAGATTTATCAAAAAATCGCTGGATAACCCTTTGCCTAATGCTACGGCTAGGGGTGGTATAAATATGGCGAGTACGATCTGTATAATGCTCATGTTAATCTCATATTCTAACTGCGATCAGTCAAAGACCGTGCAGTTGCTTTAATACTTTAGAAAGGGCAAAAATTAAAATCAATATGTGTACTTTCTTACCCAATATGGGGTGGATATACGGGTTGCATTACCTCATTTGTCAAACAAGTTTTATTTTCACAAAGGCGTAGAGCGTTATTGCCTTGGCATGATTCTACCTATCAGTTAAAAGATGAAACGAAGACTTCTATTTAAACTCAGGTACCAGCGCCGCACGCGCACTTCACGTTTCATCTTTGCCATTGTACTTACTGCCGTAGTTGTACTCGCTACTTTATTGGCCTACAGTACGATTATAGAACAATATGCTAATAAAGTAGTGGCCCAGTCCATTCGGGACCTTGTTGAGCGCCAGTCTCAGGGAAAATACGTGATGAACTATGACAGCCTGGCCATAGATGTGTGGAACAGTAGAGTTTTTATTGATCATTTTAAGCTCGATATTGATCGCCTGAAAGGTCAAGAGGAAGTACCGCACAAGACCTTTCAAACTAGTATTGTCTCAGTGCAACTCAATGTAGACGGTTTATGGCGGCTTTGGCTGGACGATGTGATGCGCATTCAAAAGGCTATCCTAACCCAACCTAAAATACAGATCACTGAACCGGCGAAATCACAAACCAGAAAATTAGCCGCTGAAACGGGTGATTTGATCAGTCAGTTAAATGAACATCTTGATATTTTAAACATCAAGGAATTACAGATCAACAATGCGGCACTTAGCTTTTTTAGGCAGAGTCCGGAGGGGCCAATACTGCGGCTTAAAATCCCGGATCTCTCGCTACAACTCGCCGGATTTTTATGGCAAGTGGACCAAGCCATTAACAAAGCGGAAAGTGAAGTTTTATTTATTTCAATTAAGGATCAGGAGTTTGTGTTACCTGATTCCAGTGCCAGCCTTCGTGTAGATAGTATGAGCTACTCGCTTAGTAAAAATGAGTTGAATTTATCTAATGCAGAAATCCAAACGCTGACTACGCAAGACACCGAAGACTCATCAAAGTTGAAATTTGAAAACTTGGTGTTTTCAGGTATCAATTTACAGCAGGCGTATGAACAAAATACCCTGGCCATAGATTCCGTACAGCTTATTAATCCTGATGCGCTATTACATTCACAGATATTGCCAGGTCAAAAGGCTATTCAGCGTTCTAATCCGTCTACCTCCATCATTGACAGCTTATCCATCGGCAAAATTAAAATAGTAAAAGGCGAGTTTGACATCACCTTACCCTTTGCACAATATGGCTTTCTTTTGAGAGTCAATAAATTCAATGCAGAACTTCAAAACCTCTCCATAGGGGGTGAAGTAGCCGAAAATGTTAGCTATGATCAAATCAAATTCAATCTACAAAACGTGAATGGCTCCACCCAAGATAGTACACATAGTGTTATTGTCAAGCTCATAAATTATGATCAAGAGCTTAAAAAACTAACGGTAGATTCTCTGGAAGTACGGCCTAATAAAACGAGTTCCGATGGTACCTTAACAGCTTCTATTCCCTCGCTGGAACTTACAGGAATAGATCAAACAGATTTCCAGAACAATAGGCTTGAACTGTCCGAACTTGTAGTGACCCGACCTGATATTGAAGTGAGTATGGCTTTTACAGCGACATCTGCTAATGCTGATGCCAAATCCAAAACTGATTTTCCCTTATCTATTAAAAGAGTAAGAGTAGAAAAGCTCAATGGATCTTTTGAAGATAATTCTCAATCTGCCTCTATTCGTGATGGTGATATTAACCTATCTAATTTTGATCTAGCGTCAATGCTGGATAGTGCAAGAAATGGATTGAAAGATCTCAATTATCAACTTTTCTTTACGGAATTAAGGTATGGTAATACAAATAGCCGCTTAAATGCCAGGTTAGAAAACCTTCGGGGATCCTCAAATTCGCGAACTATAAAATCCAGCAGAGTAGCGCTAAATAGTGCTGGTTTCTACCTGGAAATGCAGCGGGTAGCATTGAGCAATGAAAAGCCCTGGTCTGCTACCAAATTGGATAGTATCCATTTAGACTTTTTGGTATTTAGCGATTACTCGCTGGAGCTAAAGCCAGTAGCAGAAAAGCAAAACGCTAAATCGCCTGTTTTTGAGATTGATTCCGTTTTTGCGGTTAATGGCAGCACATCCTATTCAGGCTCGGATTCCAGTCGATTTAATGTACTGATCCCAAAGCTCAAGCTTAAAGATGTCACTCTATCCGCCGATAACCTAGCCTTGAACTATTATGATCTTCTGCTGAGAGATCTGGAAATATCTAAGCCAGGGTTAACGCTACGGCTCGATCAGTTAAACGCCAATGCTTCTACCCAGAAAACAATATTTGAAAATCTATTTCTGAAACAGCAAAGGAAAAGGCTGATCACAGAAGCGCGTTTAGATCGTCTTATACTATCTGATACTAAATTTAACCGGCTTTCAGCATTCCAGGATAGGATTGAGCTTGGAAAATTGATGGGCAGTGGCGTAAAAGTAACGCGGGCCGGGCAAAGCGATAGTGACCGTAGGAAAGTGAATCTGGATACTCTTTGGCCTAAAGAGCTTCCTGAACTAAGCGTGGAGCAACTTGAGATCAGGGATATAGCTTATGAAAGTAATGTGGACGACATCTATCAAAAGTTATACGATACCCAATTCATGTTCGATAATATCTTGCTTTCAGCTCAGGATGATCTAAGACTGTCACCGCCTGACTATTTTCTCTTTGCCGAGCGTATAAACGGAAGTATAGCAAAGTTTGAACAGCAAGGGAATAACCAGACATTAAATGTGTCTAATATCCGGATAGATAGCGATGTTACCACCGGGCAAATCACCTTCCTTGATGTTGAAAAAGATACGAGTCGTGTAGAAATGGACAGCCTTTTTATCCGTCACATCTTCTACAATGATTTATTTAGGGATCAGCTGGTTAAAGCTGAAGAAGTGAGTGTTTATCAGCCTTTAATCTATGCCACGATCAATGCATCAGGAAATGAACGGTCAAAAAGTTCCCCTGCCTTTTCATTTGAACAATTGCATATTCACAACGCCGTCATTGATATTACCTCTGCGGATAAGGAGCGGCTACAATTAGCGCCGGTGGATATGGAACTTCGTGGTTTTTACTACGACTCTCTCGTAGACTTCAATAAAACCTTAGTTCCTGCTGAAGCCATTAATTTGAGTACCTATGATCTTACTTTCACCACGGGTGATGGGTTGAATAAGGTGTTTATTGATAAAATTAACCTGACTAATAAAAATAATGAGGTAGATATACAGAACATCAGGTTCAAACCTCAACTCACCCGAGAAGATTACACGCTAGCTGTGGGAGTAGAAACGGACTGGATAGAAGGTCAGATCCCGGAAATTCAGCTTATAGGTCTTGATTATCGTCAATTTTTAAAAGAACGGGCGATTATTGCTTCCCAAATAAGAATCAATCAACCGGAACTAAACGTCTATCGCGATAAAAATTTTATTAACCCCCCGGCTGTCGGTAAGTCATTACCTCAAACACTTTTGAAAGATCAGGAAATAAAGATTGGCCTCGATTCTATTTTAATTATTGACGGCACCATTCGCTATTCAGAAGTTCCTGAAAAGGGAACTAAGGCAGGCACCATCAGTTTTGGTCAGTTGAATGCTAAGATGGAGAATGTTACGAATTTGCCAGACCGTATAAATCAAAATTCTGTTATGCAAACCCGCATAAAATCGTCGGTGATGGATCAGATTCCAGTAACTGTGGCTATTAATTTTCACTTGGATAGTGAGCTTAATAAATTCGAACTATCGGGTGAGGTTCCACCCCACTCCATGACGCTATTTAATCCTTTTACTGAAGATGGCGCGTTTTTAAAAATTAAAAGTGGTAACTGCCGAAGCTTGGAGTTTTCAGCTGTAGCCGATGATAATGTGGGGTACGGCAGTATGTATTTTCAATACAATGATTTTAAGGTGGCATTAGTGGATAAAAAGACTGCCAACACCAAAAAAATCGAGGAGTCCATAGCATCATTCATGGCTAATACGTTCATTGTAAAAAAGCGCAACCTCGCCATTCTTAAACTCCGCGAAGGCGATATTTTCTTTGAGCGAAACAAGAACAAATCCATATTTAATTACCTCTCAAAACTTTTTACCAGTGGTGTGGCGAGCAGTGTAGGTTTAAAAAACCATAAGAAGGACTTAAAGCAATTGCACGAGGGTAGATAAACTTTAATTCTACTTTGTCATCTTGAAAATTTTGATTTGATTAATCCCGACCCCTAAAGGGTGTCAAATCAAAATTTAGCCTTCCCTTAAGGGAATTAAACGGTAAAAGGCTAAGATGATAAAGTAAGATTAAAATGCGCCCATCGATCTAGTGAAAAGAGAATTAAAGCCTAAAAGGAATCCGATGGCTCTTTGGATTATAGACTAGCTCGCCAAAGCGTAATCTCGTCCATTACTAGTCCAACTTATAGGTTAGTGCTATGCCATGTGCATTTCCGGTTATGAAGTTCCAGGATAACTTTTTATCCATATCCACATCTCTCACCTTATGTAACTGCGGTACCAGAATACCATTTAAGGCCCCAATCAAAGAACCCACAGCCACATCGGTGGGAAAGTGTTTACCTGCCTGCACCCTCAAATAGGCATTCGCGAAAGTAGCTACTGCTGCACCACCATACATGGCCCAATGCAGTCCTTTTCGATCGGGGTAATAATCGGATACTACTTTAGCTGCAAAGAACATGGAGGTTGCCGTTACGGAAGGGTGTCCTCCGAAAAATGAATTTTTAGCATTTCCTTCCGCACGCTCATCAAAAGGTGCGGATTCATCATAGGCCAGTGGCCGATACTTGTCTACATTAGTGGCGGTGGTGGTATACATGGTACCGGTAAGCCCTAATGCCTGAATATACATCACACTTATTCTGCCTTTATCTCTCCAGATATTCTTATCCAATAGTACCAAAAACGGTAATGGCATGGATCCGTAGAAGAGAATATCGCTGGTTTTACTAGCACTTTCCGAATAGCGAGGCCCACCATTTCTATTGATACGGCTCACATCATTCTGATAATTGAGATTCACAATTTCCAATGAATCGGAATCAGACTTTTGAGTGAGCCTATAGAAACCGTAAGCGGTAACCGCCGCACCGGCCACAGCCAGCGGTACGTCTATTTTCTTATTGAGCTTGTAGGGTGATAGCCGTTCCTGACGTTGTCCAAAGGCCGTAAAAATGATTGATAAGCCGAGCAAAAGAGTAAAAATAGTTCTCATAAATAGTGTTTTAGCACAGCAAGGCTAAAATGATGCCTTCACCTGAAAAACGTTATTGAGATGGATTAACAGCCATTTTTGACCCAAAGTGTACCCAATTTGAGGAGTATTTTCTACCTTACACCATGATTTAGAAGCTATTTGAACTGCAAAGAAAAGGTAGCGCCAACATAATCAGAGGAGGCAGCCGGAAGCAGAAGTGCAGTACTCCTATTCCTCCGTTTTTTCTTTCTGCCAAATACGTGGGTCAGGTAACTTATTTCAGTAGAGAGGATGCCCACGGCAGCTCCTATCAGGACATCCGGAGCCCAATGTTTATCATTTAATATTCGATAAGCGCCAGTAACCGTAGCCATACTATAACCCGCTACAGAATACCAAATACTTTTATGCCCATATTCACGGTGTAAAAACTGAGCGCCCAAAAAAGCTTGTGCTGTGTGCAATGAAGGCATAGAAGCGGAGCTGCTGCCATCAGGCCTGCGGACTCGGGTAATACCCTTTGCCGGGAAGGTAACGGCCATGGCAAACAGATTGGCTTTTAAAAATAGAAGGCTTCTGTCCTTAAGGCTGTTTTTGGCCTTGTTACCCAACGGATCCATAATAAATACAGCGGCAGGAGGAACGTATCTCAGATAATCGTCTAGGGAAGAGGAAAAATCAGGATATTGCTCCCGCACTTTGGACTGTATGTCATATTTGGTTAGGACATTATTATCAGTAGAAATGAGTAAACCGGTAGCGGTAAGCGCTAGCGGAATTTTGAGTGTTTTAACAACTGTTTTCTGGTGCCATTTTACAGGTGCTGAGGTAGTATCATGAACTTGTGCCGAGACTAATGAACGCTCGAAAAAGCAAAGGGCCATCAGCAAGACCAGAATACATTTAATATGATTCTTTTTACCCACCACCTATGAGTAAAAGACTTCCAGATCAAAATAGAAATAGGTAGCCATGCATAAACAGAGCAGCAGCAACATAATAATGAATGCCAGTGCTGCGTAATTGAAGGGCTCTTTTTGTTCCACTTGGTCTCGCTGGAAATAGTAGGTTTGAAGCAACTTTAAATTGCGTTGATTCGCTTTAAACCAGATGTCAAACAATGTTCCTAACCCTGGTATGGAACCAATTAACGCATCTAAAGAAGCATTAAAAAGCATTTTGGCGACCACCGTTTTACTTGCCCCATATTTGGACATCGTGTAAATAAGAAGCATGCTTATAATGTATGACGCTACATCTCCAAGCACAGGTACAAAACCTAAAATAGGATCTAGGCCAAACCTGATCTTAGTCCCCGGAATATTGAATTTAGTATCTAGTAGCGAGGTGATTTTCTCTACCCATTGTAGAGACACCTTTTGTTCCGGATTTAATTTTTCAATAGCCTCAGATCTATTTTTATTTACTGGTATAGCCATCTTAATTAAAGTAAGCTTCTACCTCGTTTTTCAAATTCTGCCATTGTTTTTTGTCACCTCCCAAAGCTTGGATTATCTCTCTTACTTTTGAGGTACCGAAACCTACTGCCTCTTCCACCCCTATTTTGGGAGGTAAGGAAAGCGCACCATCATTTACAATAGCATTAATCACAAAGGGAATGCGTGAATGCTTGGCTATTTCTAAAGATTTGGTTATCTCACTACTTTCATCCACACGAGCTCCGCCTCCTCCGCAGATGAAAGAAAATTTATCAAATTTTAAGTTTTCTACGTGCAGTGCATTCAGATTGGGTGCCAGCCCCGCTTCTTCCATTTCTATTTTGACGAATCCAAGTTGGCTATTGTTGAGGACTAATATTTTAATAGGCAACTTATATTCCACGGCAGTCATGTAGTCATTCAAGGCCATATTAAAAGCTCCATCACCAACAATAGCCCATACCTCTCTATCCGGATATTGCAATTGTGCTCCTATTGCCGCTGGCAGCCCTACAGCCATGGAACCATGATTAAAAGAACCAATAATTCTTCTATCATTTCTAAATGACATAAAGTTTGAACTCCATATAGCCGCGGTTCCAGTGTCGATAACGAAGATGGCGTTATCACTGGCTACTTTGTTCAACTCACCAGCAAAAATTTCAGGATGAAGCGGCTGTAAGTCCCTCTTAGGATCAGCTTTTTTGGTCATGGATCCTTTCCATTTATTAAATTCCGTTTGCCGCTCGGTAAGAAAAGTAGCATCTTCTTTCTCCTTTATAAAAGGTATAATATTGGCCAGTGTAGTTTTCATTGAGCCGTGAAGACCGAGAGTTACCGGGGTTCGGTTGCCAATATTTTCAGGGCGAACGTCTATTTGGATAGTCTTAGTATTATCAGGCAGAAAATCGGTGTAAGGGAAGTCTGTTCCTAACATGATCAATAAGTCGGGTTCCATGATGCCCTTGTAGCCGGAGGGATTCCCAATAAGCCCGGAAAGCCCTACAACATTGGGTGTATCGTGATCGAAAATATCCGAAGCTCTTAAACTGTGTGTGATCGGTGCTTTAATTTTATTGGAAAGCTCTAGCACCTCAGCTCGGGCATTTCTACAACCGGCTCCAGCTAATATACCTATCGTATCGGCTTCATTAATCAACTTTGCGGCCTTCTCTAGTTCTTGCGAAGGGGGTATAATTACTGAGTTCGATCGAAAAACCTTATGAACAAATCCTTCGTTTTTCGCTCTCATTTTTGCGATGTCTGCCGGTAGCTCTATCCGGCATACGCATTTTTCATTCACAGCGATCCTGAGCGCCCGCAAAATGACCCTGGGGGCTTCTTCGGGTGATCGGACGATAGCTTGATGTTCACATACATCATCATAGATCTTTTTTAGATCCACTTCCTGATGGTAGTTCGTACCCAGATGCTCCACAGGAATTTGTCCGGTAATAGCGAGAACAGGTGAGCGCTCTTTTTTTGCGTTATACAGGCCATTAATTAAATGGAGCGCCCCAGGACCTACTG
Source organism: Bacteroidota bacterium (assembly GCA_039199635.1). Taxonomy (GTDB): domain Bacteria; phylum Bacteroidota; class Bacteroidia; order Cytophagales; family Cyclobacteriaceae; genus Fulvivirga. The sequence goes on from JBCCSU010000001.1 coordinate 27,319, forward strand.
TACTGGCGCACACGCCTAAGTTGCCATTAAGTTCGCCCTGGGCAAATGCAGCATAAGCGGCATTACCTTCATGCTTCATTCGTATCCATTCGATGTCTTTGCGTTTGCCAATAGCGGAAACCAGCGGGTTGAGTGCATCTCCGGCTACCCCGAAAATTTGCTTTACGCCTTCATTGACCAGTATATTTAAAAGCTGTTCTGAAACATTCATAGTGTAGTGTTCTTATCTGTATTCAGGATTTTCAAATGCCCATCTTTTTCCGCTGTCCCAATCGTTGCGAGAGTTACCGTACGCGGGATAGCCGGAATTGGCGTTAAGCATATTTGCCAAATGCATTAAATTATACGTCATGAAGGTGGTGTTTCTATTGGTGAATTCACTCTTCTGCGCGTTGGATTCTTTATCAAGATAGCTGGGGCCTGGCCCTATTTCTCCCAGCCAACCACAATCGGCCTGAGGAGGAATAGAAAATCCTAGATGTTGAAGTGCGTAAAGTATGCCCTGTGCACAATGTTTAGCACCATCTTCGTTTCCCGTAATTACACAACCTCCCACTTTGCCATAATAGGAGTATTGGCCTTTGTCATTCTGTTTGGCACTCATAGCGTAAAGTCGTTCAATGAGCTGAGTGCAGACTGAACTTCGTTCTCCAAGCCAAATTGGAGTACCGATCACCAATATATCGGTATTGGCCACTTTCTTATAGATCTCGGGCCAGTCATCCGAATCCCATCCATGCTCCGTCATATCAGGCTGAACACCCTTGGCTATATCATGGTCCGCCATCCTTAAATAGTCAACCTGTACCTTTTCTTTTGCCATGATTTTCATGGAGACATCTATTAGACCCTTAGTATGACTTTCTTGTGGACTTCTTTTAAGAGTACAGTTTATGAATAAGGCTTTTAAATTTTGGAAGGAAGTGGACATAAGAGTTTCAATTTATTTGAATGTAATTATCGAGTGTTCTTTAAATAATCAGTTTACCGAACTGGCTAGTCAACTTCTTCCGTATCTATGGGAATATCTGACTCCTCTTTCAAGGCAATCAATTGATCAGAAAAAACCGAGCGATACATTAATTTACCTAGTCCACTTAGTAAAGCCAGTCCCACCGTCCAGGCGATGGCCTGCTTGCTATCTACTTCAGGGTCAGACAGATCTTCAGGCGGGGGTGTATGTTGGGTAGCCAGCCAAATTCTTCTGGCAGCGGAACGTATCACCGTTCCTATCAGTACTGAACCAAGGCCATATAACAGCAGTTTCTTATCCGTTGAACGCATATTATTGGTCTACTCTTTCCACCTCGGACTCTAGTTTCAAAACCTCTGCACCATCTTCCTGCTTGATAAAAAGCGCTTTGTTTCCGCTTTCGCCGTTCCGGGTGACTTTATTACCATCTATCGTTTTTATGACTTTCTTGGTATACGTTTCCTGCACTCTTCCTTCAGCTTTACCACTGCCCCAATTCCATTTTACTTGTGTTCCTTTTTTGATCATAATCTTCAAAATTTTGTTTATAATTCTCCTCTTTCGGCTGCTTTTTTCATTTTATCGTTAGCGTAAATCGCTACCTCTACGCGCCTGTTTTTTTGTCGTCCCGCCTCTGAATCATTATCAGCTACGGGCTGATCTTCACCGTAACCGAGTACCGTCATTCTTTGTGTAGCCACGCCATGTCCTACTAAGTGAACTTGCACAGCCTTTGCACGCTGCTCAGACAGTGTCTGATTGTAGCTGTCCGTTCCAGTAGCATCGGTATGCCCTTCTATTAAGATATCGGTGTTTTCATATTTTTCTAATGTGGTCGCCAATTCATCCAAATTTTGTTTTGTTGCTGTATTTAGAGCGTAAGAATCCAACCCGAACATGAGTCCTGAATCGAATGTAATCTTTATACCTTCGCCAATGCGTTCTACTTCTGCGCCTTCCAGATCAGCTCGCAATTCCTCCGCTTGTTTATCCATTCTTCTTCCGATCAAAGCCCCGGCCGTTCCTCCTACGGCCGCACCAATGATGGCTCCTGCTGCGGTATTGTCTGCTGCTCTACCGATTAATCCACCTATTACAGCGCCACCACCAGCGCCAATAGCTGCTCCTTTTTTTGTTTTGGTAGCATTACATGCTTCTAAAAAGGGAATGGAAATAATTATGCCGGATAATATTATTTTCGAGAGTATTGATTTCATATTCAGTTTTTTGATTTCAATACCAGCGGTCAAAATGAGTGCCACGGCTATAATCTGATTTTGAAGCAGGTGTCGCTCCTATTAGAGTTAATACGCTACTCGATTTGGGTATTTTTTTCTACAGTGATGTTTGCCGGAAGGTCCGGCAAGGCAGTTAGAACGGATAGCCTATGGCAATATTGAGCAGCAAGTTATCTCTTCTCCAATCTCGTTTCAACGGATTTATATCATCGTATACCCATTTTGAAGGCGTTTTTAGAGGAAAGGCTAAATCGAACCGAAGAATAAAAAAGCTAAAGTTGAAGCGGAGGCCGGCTCCTGTACCGATGGCTAAATCATTCAGAAAGTCTGTACCGAAAGAGCCGCCTGGCTTTTCATCTGGTCGCGACTCCCAAAACCAGATATTACCTGCATCTAAAAACAAAGCTCCTTCCAAAACGCCCGCTATGGGCGCTCTGTATTCGAGGTTAGCTTCTATTTTCACGTCACCCGTTTCATCAAGGATTAGCGATGATTCGTCTATGTCCTGCTCAAAAGTGCCTGGTCCTAGAGAACGGGCGCGAAAAGCACGGATGCTATTTGATCCCCCGGCCGAAAACTGTTTAATAAAAGGTACATCCTCAGAATTGCCGTAAGCTCTGGCGGCACCTAGTATCAATCGCGTAGCCAATTCTTTATCTACGCCCAGCTTTCGATAATATCTAAAGTCGAGTTGTACCTTCGTATATTGTGAATAAGGTATAGCGCTTGAAGAACTTTCCTCATCATTTTTAATTGCACGCTCCGTTAAATTGGCCAGATTACCGGATACATCTAATAATACATTAAAGTAGTAGTGATTTCTGCTTTTTCTCTCTTTTACACCGTTTTTGGTGTTCAGCGTATATTCGTAAATAGATCCGATTATGAATTGATCTTCCAGGCTGCGGGCCAGGTTGATATCGGTTAATAACCGGTTTTCAAATTCGCTTGAACTTTGGCTTAATTGTACAAAGGATAAGTTAACCGGGTAAAGCTCATGACGTTTGGTATAACTCTCCTGCCATAAAAATCCATAGCGGGCTTCAAAGGAATTGATCTGAAATACATTTATTCGGCTTTGTAACCGAGTTCCTAAGCTCATTTTGGTTTGTGGGATAAAGCGTAAGCTCCTGTAGTCAAAGTTAAAAGGGGTGATTAACCGCGGTATAGTCAGGCTCGTTTCAAAGTTAAGCTCGTACGCATTAAGCGGAGGATTATTTTGGCCGCCCACCTGGACTTCATAAGAGGCGTTAAGCTTGATTTCTAGTAATTCAGCACCACGAAATGTATTTCTATTTTGAAAAGAGGCCGAAAGTGCGGGACCAATGAAGTTATTGGATTTCGACAGTGCTTGTAATTCTAATCTTAAGGATTTCTTAGGAAGCGGAGTCAGGAATATTTGCGTTGTTAGGCTCGAGGAATCCGACTGCTGAAATTTAAGATCTACGTACTTGTAAGTACCCAAAGCCATTAAACGTTCTCTGGTACGGGATTCGGCTTTTTGAGAATATATGTCCCCAGGGCCAAAGACTACGGTTTTAGCCAGAATATCGGGGCGCATGTAATTATCATTATTGATAAATGTATATCCCTCGTAATTTGTCAGCTGAGCCTCATCAATAGGATTAACCGTGGTGTCCGTAGAGATGGAATAGTCAGGATTGATAAGTACGGAATCAATTTTGAATTTACGCCTGGCTCGTTCAGGAGTGTCGTTGGAAAGACTTAGGGTAAGGTCTACCTGGTGATCACCCATAGCACTATCCGCCAAGTGCACTAAATGGCTGTCGTCAAAATAGTAAAATCCACGATCTTCGAGGAAATCCTCAATACGGGTTTGCTCCGTTTTGAGATCTTCTAAACGATAACGGATCCCCTTCTTCAAGATACTGTTTTCCTCAATAGTGGACATAAGTGATTCATAAGTGCTATCAGTATTAGGGTAGGTAATATTTCTTAGCGTGTAAGGTTGCTTGGTCTCTATGCGATAAATGGCTTTACCTGTGTGTTTTTTTAGTTTAATTTCTCCTGTAACAATAGCATTAAAGTAACCCTCATTAATAAGGTAGCGTTGCAATCGACTAGCCATCTGGTCAACATTGGCATTTTCTACTAGTACCGGGGGACTTCCGAGGTTGTATTTCAGCCAGTGTTTGAAGCCTTTTTCTTTTTTTGGATTTCCAGCTACGTTATAAAACCAAACACCGGGACGCATTCCGAGTAATTTGGCATTAGCATTTGGCTGAACGATTGGGATCAGTTCATTTTCCAGCTTTTGCCTTTTTACTATTGCTGAATCCTGGATAAAATTAAGTTCTTCACCTGCATAGAAATGCTCATTTTCGGCCAGGTATTTAGTACCGGTACAGCCCATCATAAACATTGTGATTACTGAGAGTATGAGCAGAGCTTTATTCATTATCCCTAACTTTAAAAAGCTCTTTGAATGTATTGTAATCCCTTACATAGATGACCCCTGCACCGGTTTCCACTATTTCACCACTGAGCACGTCAAAATCACTTCTGCGAAATCCTGTTATTCTCAACCTGCCATCTTCTGTTATTTTATATTCCAAGGCCAGATCGCCAATATAATCAGCAAAACCCTGCTGACGCTGTCCTTCAAGATTCACATTTCCTGATACTTTTACTTCCAGTTTGTCGTCAAATAATGTTTTGGATACACCTAATTCAAGTTGAGTAGTAGCCTCTGCCGCGCCTGTAGAATAATCCTGATAAGACTGCAAATCAAAGCTCAAATTAACACCTTCAATATTATCGGTTAGACGATTCAGTTGGTCCGATAGAATTCGGCTTACACTGCGCCTGGCGCGATCTTCTACATCATAACCCGCTTCGCTTCTTAGTGGATCTTCTGAAATAAATCGCTGCAAAAGCAGTAGCGCAAATACTTGCTTATTCAGGTCGGACTCGCGTGTATTCAAGTCCAGAATACGAGCGTACACCGCTCCGCCAAAGGCATTCCTTTGCGCTTGAGGCATATCCAGTTCAAAGCTGATTTCCGGCTTCATTAATTCGCCTTGGATATCAAGATATACTAAAAAGGGGAGGCGTTGTTTATAGCGCTCCAAATTACTACCAGAGGTATTTTGAATCTGTGTGATCATAAGATCGATAGGCGGAGCTTCCACTCTATTCGAAGCTCTGATGTCCATTCGCGCTTCGTACGGGTCTCCGGACCAAGTGATGCTACTCCCTTTTTGGATTGAGAATTCTCTTTTCAAGAGCTTGTAAAAACTGAAATTATAGGAACCTTTATCTACCGTATATCTACCACTCAATTGTATATCTCCTCTTCTATTGATCGCAAGATTTAATGTGGCAGCTCCTTGTACGGTGAGTTGATCTTCCGTAATCGGATCAATAACGATGTTAAATTTGGAAGATTTGTTAATCTCTAGCTTCGTGGTAAGATTTAAACCTTGAAAGGCCAGGCTGTCACGAAGCAAGTCTTCCGGTTCTTCCAAATCTTCCTCTTTAACGCTAACAAACTGAACAATGCCGTCATTGCTCATATTGTTAAATTCTGTTTCCGGCACCAGGTAGGTAAATTCTGTGTCATCGGATAGCTTCAAATCAAGCTTAATGTTAGGACGCGCCGTGGAGCCGGTGATGGATGCTTTCCCATCTGTACGTACTGCGCCGTAAAATAAGTTGTTATCTTCTTTGGTTGTATTTAAGATCAAGAAATCATCCGTAGTAACAGACACATTTAACTTGTAAAATGCAGGCTCTATTAATTCGATATTTCCGTTGATATAGGCGGTATTATTTTGCTTATCGGACAGTTTGAACTCATTGAATAAGAACTTTGAATTTTTAATAGTAATATCTTCTTGATCTACAGAAAGGGTATTATTGAGTGCTACAGGATTAAATTTTGTTTCCGAAAACTTAAGTGAACCGTTTAAATCAGGTGTGGAGAAACCTCCGTCCAGCGAAATTTGACCGGATAAAACACCGGTTAGATCCTTTATATTTTCTCTGAGAATAGGAGCTACTGTAGCAAGTTGGAATTTTTGTACGTCTAGTGTTAACTGTAAATCATTAATGTTATCAAGGTCATATACCGCTTTCGCCTCCAGGTCATTCTTTGAGGAAATTAGTCTAAGCTTAGCGGCATAATTGGTTTGATTTTGCTGCTCGATATTTAGGTTGAAATCACCCCATTTTTTTTTGAGTACACTTAACCGATTAATGTTGAGATCTGCTAAAACTCCTAAAGTAGAATCCGGAAATATCAGAGTAAGTTGCCCATTGAGCTCACCTGAGATCAACTCCTCATTATTGCGAATGGCCTCACTTAGAGTAGTCAATTGGAATTGGTTAAATCCAATTTCCAAATTCGTATCTGACGCATTAGTTTCGATATCTATTTCCTGTCCTTTATTCGAGATTTTCAGGTTTACGTTATCATTTCCGCCCGAGGGATCAATCAGAAAGGGGCTGCTTTGATCGACCGTCCATTTTTCGTAAGCCAGGATCAAGGAGTCTTTGCTTAAGGTAAATTGATATAAGCTATCTATACTTTGAAAAAGACCTTTGATCAGGTATTGATATCGGCCGGTTGAATCTTTTAATGAGAGCTTAGTAGCTAACTCATTGTTTTCTAATGCAGTTCTTAAGGCCAGGTTATTGACCTCTATGTTGGCTGAATGAATACGGTCTATGGTGAAGGATGAGGAGAGTAGATTTTGTTCTGAGGAACTCATGAGTTTAAAAGAGTCTACACTTACTCCTGAATATGTAAGATGGTGCAGCGAAAGGTTCACGTCCAGTTTGTTTTCTTGACTGTTGAAGCGTGCTGAAAAACGGCCAGGATCAAATTCTGACAGCTGTGGCACTAATATTTCCGTAATCAGATCAGTACGTTTTAGATTGAAATCAAAAGTAAATCTCGTGTCTTCTGTTGGCTCTTCGGGAAGCCCAGCCAACTTGTAGTATCGATCTACATGCTGTAATAAGGCATCAGAAACCGTAAACAGATCGATGTTACCCTCGAACTTACCTTCCATAATATCTGAGTCTATAGATATTTCTGTTTTACCTTCTTGATCTACGCTGGCAACGAGTAATGAATCTACCCTATAGGTATCTATGCCGTTGTTAGCTTTAAAATTTCTAATTGCGAAATCTCCGTTAAAGCGTTTAAAATTTGTCGTGGCAAAATTGGTGGTCAATACACCTTCCAAGGATAGAGGGGTATTGGAAAAGTTGAGTTTTCCTAAATTGGCCTTATCAAGCTCTAACCTTATTGCATTTTGGTAGAGTTCGGAAGATAAATCTGCATCCGCCGTTAGGTTTAGTGAAAGGTTAGGGTCTATGATCATCAGTGAACCGTCAATCAAGCCTTTAATGAACTGTATATCGGTTTGAATACTGTCGTAGCTGTAATTATTGAAAGTTAAATGGCGGAATGTCCCCCCCAAGTTACTTTTCATAGTGGCTAAGGTAGCGCCAGTACCAGAAAGCTGCATGTTAAAAGCCAGGCTGTCTAAATCACCGTTTAGATCGATAAAGCTACCAACGTCAAAACCTTTAGTAGAAGCACGGATATCATAGGCCGGAATAGAATCCATAAGGATTAATGAATCCACCTTAAGCTGTAGATTTCCGATGGAGGATAACAACTCAGCTTCACCTTTAAAGCTGTTCAAAGATCCATTCCCACCCAATTCAAGGCTAAATGTAGATGGTAGCATAACGGGAAGTGGTTTCAGGCTATCTGGAAGTAGACGCTGGATTGCATCTTGGCCACTGGTGAAAACAAATTGATCTACGGAATAAGCCAGTTCATCTATCCGGTCGAGATTATAAAGTTTGCCTTTTACGGTTAAACTTGTAGAATCCAGCTCCAGGTTAAAATTTCTTACATCCAGATCTGCGAAGGTTCCTGAAATGGCACCGGTAAGCTCGACCGGTTCGTTATAATTGATTTTTTCAACCACCGGCAGCAGATAATCTAAGTCTTTTAAAAAGATAGTAGTTTCATTGAGGTTCAGGTTGACCCGTGACTCAGGGGCTAAAAGCTCCTGGTTAGAATAAATGAGCTGGCCCGCGGCATTGATCTCGGTATTATCCAGCCCTACTTTCCCCTCATTGAGCTGGATGATGCTATCATTCATAAGAAATTTACCGGAAGCTTTCACCAGATGATCGTCAGAATATAGGTTAAATTGGCGTACGTGGCTCTGGATGGTTTTAGAGTCGTAATAAGTATTCTCAAGTCTGGCGTTCAGCTGCTTCAGGTCAATGTGATTGGCATTGAACTGTTTACCGAGGTTGGCCGTAGTATCCAGGTCTACTTTTACATTCGTGTTATCAATAGCAGCATCGGACAGAGAAATTTTCCATGGGTTGGCCGTAGTGGGGGTAGATGTAGTATCGGGCACGCTCAAACTTTGAACGTAAAAGGATGATTTGTTTAGCTGTAATTCCTCCAACTCTATTTTCGAGTCAGGCAGGTTCATCTTATCTATGGAGACATTCAGTTCATTTACAGCGGCCTTTATGACTTGCTGCCCTGAAGAAAAGGACACTGAAGATTCGAGAATCGCTATTTCATCTATCTGAATATCCGGCAACCCCACGGGTTCTCGTGTGGGTGTGGCATCTTCCGTCATTTGCTCGGTCTGATCGTACTGAAGACGTACTTTCTCTAAGACTATGTCCGAAATAGCTACTACTTGCTCGTCCAGGTTTAACTCTTCTACGTCTATTGAGATCAAGTCCCAATGGGCATGTATATTCATTCCGGCCTGTGCATCTATCATGGTAAACTCAATCGGGCCTAATCGTATATCTTCTATATTGAAATTCCAAGCTTTGGACTCGGCCGTTGACGTGGTGGTATCCTTAGAGGCAAAGGCATGGATAATAAACTGATAGTTAAAGTACTCGCTTCCTTCTGGCCTTTCTAATTTGCCTACGGCGTGATCGAGCCTGAGCGTATTAATCTTAATGGTATTATTAAGAAGAGCCCATAGATCCGTATCTAAGTTTAATGCTTCAAAAGCTACAAGGGTATCTCCGGCGGTGTCTTCCAGGTAGAAATCCGTCAGCTCAATTGTTTTTGGGAAGTTTATGTATAATCCGCCAATATCAACCTTGGTCTGCAGTGTATTTTCTAAGTACTTTTCAGCTTCACCCACTAGCTTATTTTGCACGGCTGGAATTCTAATAAGTACGATAATGAGCACTAAAAGGCTGAGAATAGTACCTATGGTCCAGGCTAAAATTTTGAGTAGTGACCTAAGAGTTTTCCTAACGCGCGAATTCATTGCTTGGCTTAACCGTGGGGTAAATATTATGCCATTTTTTTAGCAGTAAAATAAGAGAGGTAGACATTAGCGGGTGCAAATTAAGTCAAAAAAACTGTAGAAAATTTTCTACGATTGGTGTAAGAGTCAATCGCATTAGTCAGTAATTACACCGTATAAACGCACTATATGGCCTTGGATCGATTTTTCCTCTCTGTTAATTTCGACCCAAAGCTAATGAAAATACATTTTCGCAAAATCTTTTACGTTTTTGCTTGCGGAGCTGCCCTTCTCGCCTTAATCTATTTAGGTCGTCCACTGCTTATTTCCCTGTCCGTAGCGCTACTCATCTCGTTTATACTCTACCCTATCTGTCAAAAGCTTGAATCCTGGGGATTATCACGAATTTTAGCAGCTATCGTTACGCTGCTGGTTATTGCAGGAGGTACGTTTGGGCTCTTTTATCTTTTCTCAGCTCAAATAGTTGGAGTGCTTGGGGAGTTGACTGACTTTGAAAAGAAACTTGCCCTACTATTCGAAAAAGTGGTCAACTACGTAAACGAAAGGATAGTAGTAGTGCCGGATATTGATAGTGCGAGGATTCTGGATAATACAGAAAACTGGGTGAAAGAATCAGGCGGAGATATTGTATCCAATACCTTCAATCACACGGCAACTTTTTTATCCGGGGCGATAATAGTAGCGGTTTACACTTTTTTACTATTGATCTACAGGAGCGGATTAAAGCACGTGTTAGTCACCAGTGCCAGTGAAGAGCATCAGACTAATATTGAAAAAATGATCTGTGAGATGCAGAAAGTAGGGCAGCAATACCTGGTAGGGATGAGTATTATGATTGGCGTCTTAGGGACAGTAAATAGCCTGGCCTTACTGGCTTTTGGGATTGACCACGCCTTTTTCTTTGGTTTTTTAGCGGCCTTACTTACCATAATTCCTTACGTGGGAACTACGTTTGGAGCCAGCATTCCGGTACTGTATGCTTTTATGACACATACTAATTATTGGGTGCCTTTGGGGATAATTATCACCTTTTGGCTTATTCAGCTGGTTGAAAGTAATTTTTTAAGTCCTAAAATAGTAGGTGGAAATTTGAATGTTAATGCACTTGCTGCAATCATATCACTGATCATAGGAGGCTACCTCTGGGGAATAGCGGGTATGGTACTCTTCCTACCACTCACGGCCATTTTCAAAGTTTTTTGCAGTTATTATGACCAACTCAAACCGCTGAGCCTACTTCTGGGTAACTCCCTTTACGAAGATAAAAGAACTGAAACGTCCTAATAATAGAAGTAGTTAACAAGAGACTAGATGAAATTTAATATCAAAAATACTTTTAAGCTGGTAGTGAGGTCATTTCAGGCATTTTTTGAAAGCAACCCCTTCCGGCACAGTGCAGCCATCGCCTACTATACTATTTTTTCATTACCGGGTATTGCCATCATCGCTGTGATTATAGCCGGCAGTTTTTATGAACGAGAGACCGTAAGAAATGAACTGTTGAACCAAGTGACTCTGCTCATGGGGAGTAACAGCGCTAACCAAATTGAAATGCTGATGAACAAGGCCCTATTTTCAGAGGAATCTATCGTGATGAAGATAGTGGGTATCGTTACCTTGTTGATAAGTACCACTACGGTTTTTGCTTCATTACAGCAAAGTGTAAATGATATTTGGCACATAAAACCTAAACCGGATAAGGAGGTTTTCAAGTTCATCTGGAATAGATTCTTATCCCTCGCCATGGTGGCTAGTATTGGGTTTTTACTCTTGGTTTCGCTGATGGCAGATACGCTGATGGCCATTTTGAAAGATGTGGTTTTAAGTTCGTTCACAGACTCTTCATACTACCTGATCTGGGCGCTCAACATTAGCATTTCCTTGGTTTTGGTAACATTCATTTTTGCACTTATTTACAAAGTTTTACCCGATGCCCAAGTTAAATGGAAACATGTGTGGACAGGAGCGATGGTAACTACCGGGTTATTTATAGCAGGTAAATTTCTGATTGGCTACTACTTAAGCTCTAGCAGTTTAGGCGATGCATATGGAGCAGCGGGGTCTCTGGTAGCTCTACTGACGTGGGTTTATTATTCCGTGCTCATCGTTCTATACGGAGCTCAATTTACCTTCACCTATAATCAGATGAAAGGCCGAAATATTTTACCGAATAAAGAGGCGGTAGCTGTCAAAGTCCAGGAGCTAGAAGAAGGACATACCTCGCTCACAAAAATTGACGAAGATGAAAAAGAGATATAAAATATTACTGATATTCCTTGTTTTACTTATTATCGGCAGAATTTATCTGCCTTATGCCGTCACGGATTACATCAACAAAGTTTTAAAAGACATCCCTGGTTATACGGGGTCTATTACTGGCGTAGATCTGCAATTGTATAAGGGGGCTTATTCAATTGACAGCCTTAGCATTGTAAAAGAAGATAGTATAATTCAGGTGCCCTTTTTTGCTTCGGATAGAATTGACCTCTCCGTACAGTGGAGTGCTCTCTTTGACGGATCTATCGTAGGAGAAATAGATTTGATCAACCCAGAATTGAATTTTGTAGCGGCCGAAGACTCTAGTGCCACACAGTACGGTGAAAATGTAGATTGGACCCAGCCTTTAAAAGAATTATTGCCTATTCAAATCAACCGACTGGGCATTAATAACGGTGAAATTTTCTTTAAAAATTTTCAAAGTAAGCCACAGGTAGACCTTTTCATAGAACAGGTAAACATGAACGCCACTAATCTTACTAATTCCTCGGATCTGTCTGAACCCCTTCCTTCCTCTTTTCAAGCCACAGGCACTTCTATTGGCGGGGGTAAACTAGATATTCACGGAGGCATAAATGTACTCAAGCAGGTGCCGGATATGGATCTTACCCTGTCTTTTGAAGGGGTAGAATTAACCGCTTTGAACGATTTCTTACAAGTTTACGGTGCTATAGATGCAGAGCGCGGCAGCTTTGATCTGTACAGTGAGATCGTAATTGACAGTAGTCAGCTGACAGGATACGTCAAGCCAATTATTCAAGACCTTAAGCTTGTAAGGTGGAAGTCTGACAAAGACAAGCCCCTGCAGATGATCTGGGAATCAGTGGCAGGATTAGTGATCGAGATTTTTGAGAATCAAAAGAAGGATCAGTTTGCCACCAAGATTCCTTTTCAGGGAGATTTGGCCAACCCCAAAACGAAGGTATTTCCTACGTTGTGGAACATTTTTTCTAATGCCTTCATTGAAGCTTTTGACAAGACTACAGACGGTACGGTAGACTTTGGTCAAGAAGAAAACAACGAAGGATAGATCACTTAGCTTCCTTTATTCCAGTGGATGATTTGATTCCGCTAAGTAGTGACTTCCACCAAAAATTGATCAGTGATTTTTTAGGATCTCGTTTGAAGTCGATTTGCCCGATACGCATTTCTTCGCTTCTCGGGTTGCTTGACTTCACCACGAGGCTATTGGCTATAAATGATTTAATACTGTTAGTTATGTCTTGTAACATTGATCCTTGGGCGTTTATGAATTCTACATTGAGATCTTCGTAGGCCAATTCAAGTTCTCCTGTGGCTTCGGAGGCGTTATGGGTGAAGCGAAAAGGTGATCTATAAATAGTTCCGCATCTAATATTTGTTCTCGCTACGTGATTTAGCATTGGATTTAGTGAAGGTAGATCCAGTTTATAAATAGTGCCGGAAAGCTCATAAGGAAGACTATTTTTTGAAATAGGAATTTTCGCCTCTAACTCGAGTTTACCATTCGCCATTATGTCCGCAGAAGCCTTCATCCGAAACGATGAGTTAAGCAAATAGCTTTTAATGTTTTTAGCGGAAGCTTCTAGATTTTTAAAATCAATAGCTCCCGCTTTAGGTGAGCCCTTAACATGTTCCTGGTAAGTGAGGGCACTATTTTTTAATGCAATGTGATGAACAGCCAGAGCGAGTGGTAATTTTTGAAATAGTTCATGCGGCAAAGGCTTATCAGGAATAGTTGGAAACTTTAATCTCTTATCTCTAAAAATGAGCGCAGAGAGACCCGTAGCTAAAACACTGTCGATTGATATTGTATCATTACCAACAGACGGCTTCAAATTTAACACCTCAATTCTTCTAATTTCGAGATCAATCCAGTCTGCCTCGTGACCTAATACCTGCCCTAATTTATATTTAGCAGGTATTGATTTCAGATAAAAATTCTTCACTTGAGTCCTTTTTTCGGAGCCGTGAAATGTGAGAGAATCACAGCCCAAACTGAAAATGCCATCGGAGGTTATATAGTTGACACTGGAAAGGTCTACCTGAAGAAGTTGCAGAATCGAAGGTAAATCAGAATTGTTCTTTAGCTGGTAGGCCTCAGCCGATGCAGTAAACGATAAGGATTCTTTGCCCTGCTTAAAATCAAACTTCCCTCCGTTTAATTCCAAATCTATTTCTACATCGCCATTAGAATTATTGGTGGTTAGCTTAACCGCCTCATGGATATCATCTTGAAAGGAAATTTGAGTCTGAAATGAATCTATTTTTATTGAAAAAGCCAGCTTATTATTAAAAAGTAAATCCCATAAGTTGATCTTAGAGATCTCAATAGATTCCGTATTCAAATGGAGAACAGCGGATTGGGCAGAATCGATTAAAATATATTGGCTATCTACAGGATCAAGTGTGATGCCCTTGGCATTTAGAGATAAAGGAAAGAGAGAAACGTCTAAACTAGTCATACCCAGTTTGTAACTATCTTGGCTTAACTTTTGAACGTAGTTTTTCGCCTTATTTTCTACAATAGCATCTAGTTTAGACCAAAGAATAAGAACACCGATGATTAGGATTAGCAAAAAGGTTATCGCTATCTTGTATTTCAACTGCATGCGAATGATAAGACAATTATAATGCCCTTAAATTCCCTACTTAACATCATATTTCAGGTCGGTCTTGTTTTGTCTATTGCGTTTACAGCATTACAATTCATTAGAAGAGACGATTGGTGGATAAGGGTTTCTGATTTCCCACATATTCAAACTACTGTACTCACCTTTTTATTTCTTTTGGGTTCTATATTTACTTTCGCCTGGGATGGACTGCTGGATTGGTTTATAGCTGGGTTTGGTCTTTTAACATTGATCTATCAAGCGATTATAATTTATCCATACACACGTTTGTCTACCAAACAGGCCAAGAATTGGTCTACTAATAAAAGCGGTCAACACTTCTCTATTTTGGAAGCTAACGTTTACATGTTTAATAAAGAGTATTCCAAGTTGCTTAACGAAGTGCATAAATATGATCCGGATGTGCTCATTGCGTTAGAAACCGATGAAAAGTGGAACCAGGCGTTAGCTGGATTAAACGAAAATTATCCTCATACCATAGAATACCCAAAGGATAATACTTACGGCATTTTATTGTTTTCCAAACTAGAGATAACCGAGTACAAAATAAATTTTTGGATTAACGATGAAATTCCATCCGTGGAATGCTTGATCAAATTACGGAATGAAAAATTGGTAAAGCTCTATGTGGTGCACCCTGAACCTCCTAGCCCGTCAGAAAGCCACACTTCTACGGAGCGAGACGCTGAGCTTATTGTAGTCGGAAAAAAAGCCGCTCAGGCTGATCACCCGGTCATTGTAGCTGGGGATTTAAATGATGTAGCCTGGTCTCATACCACCCGGCTTTTCCAACGACTCAGTGGTCTTTTAGATCCGCGCATCGGCCGTGGATTTTTTAATACTTTTCACGCTAAATACAGACTATTACGCTGGCCGTTAGATCACGTTTTTCATTCGGACCATTTTCTTGTTGGCCGTATAGAACGAGGCGCGGATATTGGTTCTGACCATTTTCCAATGTTTATTGAGCTTATTTTAGCACCTCAGGTAGGTAAAAACATCAATGGTGCTACGGAAGAACTGACTGAGGAAGATGAATTAGAGACGAGGAAGAAGTTGGAAAAGGCTTTAGAATAAGGCAAAAGCCGAATTTGAAAAAATTAAAAAGCTGTCCAAAAGGTAAATCACTTTCAGTTGACAAACCTGAATGATAATTATTCCCTTAAAAACAGCTTCTTCAAGACCGGTTGTAGTGGTTTGTCTTGTTCGCTAAATGCCTCTACCACGGATCAAACGGAATAGGATAGCAATTATCGCTATCACTAAAAGGACGTGTATTATTCCGCCCACACTGAAGTAGAAAAAACCAAGGAGCCAGCCTATGACCAGAATGACTGCGATTAAGTAAAGTAGATTGCTCATTACAAATTTGTTTGTTTTAACCTTTAAGTATCAAATCCATCACCAGATTAAAAACGGTGTCTGGAAGTCTTTTGGCCAATTTTCTCACTTCCACTCAAGATCACGTTCCACGTACTGTAGAAATATCTCTACATTTACATCTAAGGCTTTCACCTATACAGAGTAAAATCGATTGGCATGATTATGAGTCTATGTGGGTCAAAGCTTTAATCAGATGGAAACATTTATACTAATCATAAAATTAATGGCCACACTCATTTTGTTTTTTGTGGTGTTTGTAATCATTACCAGGCTTTTGGTTAAACTATTGTTCGTAAAAGTAGATTCAAAGGAATACGAGGAGCGTTTAACTCGTTTTTTAGATCGGAAAGCATTAGCACAACAACGTAAGCTGAACAAAAGGTACATATAATAATAAGCATGGAGATGGATATGAAGGCGCTGATAGTGGACGATGAAAAAGAGATCTGTTTGCTCTTGGGACACCAATTAAAAAAATTAGGAGTTACTTCATCTCAAGCTCATTCACTCTCTGAGGGGCTAGAAAATTTTAATCCGACGGAGCATGATCTTGTATTTTTGGATATCAATCTTCCTGACGGAAACGGGTTAGATATTATTCCCTCCTTGAAAGCGAAAAATGAAAAAATCAAAATTGTAGTAATTAGTGCCTATGACACTAAATCCGAACATAAAAAAGCTTATGAATTAGGCATATATCAATTTCTAGGTAAGCCATTTACTAACCAAATGGTAGCGCAGATCATAACAGACATAAAAAATTAATCTAAACTAAATGCTCCTTCATGGATAGAGTTCTTATTATAGACGATGATCAGGATATCTGCCGACTTCTTGTTCGCTTTTTAAATAAAAATGGGTTTGAGACAGAGTCAGCAATTAATGGAGATGAAGCTCTTAAACTTCTAAAAGAAAATTCATACGATCTGGTGCTTTCCGATTATAAATTACCAGATGCCAACGGTGTAGAATTACTTCGTAAAATTAAAATCTTAAATTCTGATACAGCGGTGATTATCATTACCGGCTATTCTGACATCAAAATTGCGGTGGAAGCTTTGAGGTACGGTGCCTTTGACTATGTGACGAAACCCTTATATCCGGATGAAATTCTCTTAAAAGTAAAAGAGGCTATCAGTTCTGATCAACCGTCTCCCGCCAAATCGGGCCGCAAGAAAAAGGTAAAAAAAGCGGCAAAGAAAGAATTTATTTTTGGACAAAGTCCACAAGCGCAACAAGTGCAAAAACACATTGATCTTATTGCCCCTACGGATATGTCCGTCATTGTCATAGGCGAAACAGGTACCGGAAAAGAGTTTGTGGCTAACGCTATACATCACAAGAGTAAAAGGGCCGATCAGCCTTTTGTAGCAATAGACTGTGGGGCTATTCCAAAAGAGCTGGCAGGGTCTGAGTTATTTGGTCACGTGAAAGGGGCTTTCACCGGTGCCTTAAGTGATAAGACCGGCAGCTTTGAAATGGCTAACGGAGGCACCTTATTTTTAGACGAAATAGGTAATCTCTCTTATGACAATCAGATAAAGCTGTTGAGGGTACTTCAGGAGCGAAAGATAAAGCGACTAGGAAGTAATAAAGATATTGCCATAGATGTACGGGTAATTGTGGCTACTAATGAGAACTTAAAAGAGGCCGTTCGAGACCATAAATTCCGAGAAGACATTTATCATCGGCTCAATGAATTTAAAATTGAGTTAAGTCCGCTGAGAGAGCGCCCGGATGATGTACTTATTTTTGCGGAACATTTCTTAAAAACGGCCAACAGAGCACTAGATAAGGAAGTTGAGCAGTTCAGCGAGGCCACTAAAGCTAAACTGAGAGAGTACTATTGGCATGGTAATCTTCGAGAGCTTCAGAATGTGATCAAGCGGGCAGTCTTACTCTGTACCGGAGATGTCATTACCCCCGAGCAGCTGCCGGAAGAATTGATCACACCAGAATTTATGTCTTCGTCCACCATGACTGTGCCCATAGTGAGTGAAGATGATGACGACTTAAAAAATGCGGCTAGTAATGCTCAGCGTGCGGTCATAATCGATGCCTTGAAAAAGACAGGATACAATAAAACGAAGGCCGCTAAGGTGTTAAACATAGATAGAAAAACACTTTACAATAAATTGAAAGCTTATGATATAAGTATCTAGAATGAAATAGTAATGACGAAGCTAACTTTCCAGTTCGCATTTCTCTCTTCTATTATCATACTCTTTGTAGTATCATTCTTCACTTATCGATCTCTAATAGAGTTTGGCGCTGATGCTAAAATGGTAATACATACAGAAGAGGTTAAAGATCAGCTAGCGCTTTACAAAAATGCCGCAATACGGTTTTCCAGAAATTTGAGGAATGCCGCCTTCCATCCTAATACCATTGATTCAATTCGTATCAGTCAATTTGAAAAAACAACCGCTAATTATTTAACAACATTAGACAGCTTGGTCGCTGATAATCCTACTCAACTTCAGGCTGTAGCAGAATTAAAAATCATAACGAAGCGATATTCTGAGGTAGCCTCTAATTTGGCGCTTACGGCTGCCAATACCCCGATAAGCTCTCTAAAGATAATTAACCAAATGAAAGACGAAGATATGGCTCTTCAGGAGCTATTGGTTCAACTGAGCGAAATGAGAAATACAGAAAACGAACTGTTGGTAAAACGTTCAGAGGAGGCAGCCAACTCACAGCATTTTGCCCCCATCACGTTGGTGTCATTAGTAGTCATTGCCACATGTATCATCAGTTTTCTATTTTTCAATACATTTCATCTTTTTAAGCAAAATGAAGCCAAAGCCAATAGTCTTGCTGTTCGTGTAAAGCAGGTGAATCATGAAATGACGAAGAACGTTGAACTTCGCCAACTGCTTCAAACCATTTTTGATAGTTCTCAAAATGGAATTATTGCATTTAGCGCGTTAAGAGATGAAGAAAATGTAATAATCGACTTCATTTTTGAATTAGCCAACGAACAAAGCGCTGCTTTGCTCGACCATTTCGAAAAAGAGCTGAAAGGAAAAACGATGCTCGAAGTGATTCCTGGAAATAAAGATATCGGACTTTTTGATCGTTATGTTCACGTAGTAGAAACGGGTGAGACTTATCGGAATATCAGCTATTACCCGCATGACGGGCTTGACCATTGGTTTGACATATGCGCCGTAAAAAACGGAGATGGTTTTGTAGTCACTTTCAGTGATGTAAGCAACTTAAAGCGTTACGAAGAATCACTATTGGCCAAACAAAAAGAGTTGGAGGCCACCAATGCTGAGCTTGAGCAATTTGCTTACATAGCCTCACACGACTTACAAGAACCCTTGCGAAAAGTTCGTGCCTTTGGCGACCGACTTACAGCTTCGTATCGTGAAGAGTTGGGTGAGAAAGGTCAGGATTATATCAGCAGAATGCAAAATGCAGCTGCCCGGATGCAGATCTTGATCGATGATCTACTGAAATTTTCAAGGATTTCACGATCAAAAGTAGAACACAAATTATTCAGCCTGAACCAGGCCCTGGCTACTGCCCTTGATAACCTGGAAATTCAGATAGAAAATAAACAAGCTAAAATAACGGCAAAAGATCTACCTCAGATCATGGGTGATCAGGTTCAAATAGTTCAGCTCTTTCAAAATCTGATTTCAAATGCCTTAAAATATGCCAAGCATAATGTGCTACCTCACATTGAAATTACTGCTGAAAAGGTGGAAGATCAGTCGCTAGATAAAGATCTGGAATATTGGAAAATAAGTGTTGCAGATAATGGCATCGGTTTTAACAATAAATACCGCTCTCAAATATTCAATATTTTTGAGCGCCTGCACGGTCGCAGAGAATATAGCGGCACAGGAATTGGTTTAGCTATTTGTGAAAAGATTATGACCAACCATCACGGAAGGATTACGGCTGACGGAACACCGGATGTAGGGGCTACTTTCACATTTTATTTACCCAAAATCGCCATATGAATACAGAAACGATTAAACCCATTACCATCTTGATGGCCGATGATGATCCGGATGATCAACTAATGGCCCAAGAAGCCTTTGAAGAAAATAGAATGGCAAATGCACTAGCTTTTGTAAACGATGGCCAGGAACTTCTTGACTATTTGAAACACGAGGGTAAATACAATCAGACTAATGCACCTCGACCAGGACTTATATTATTAGATCTGAACATGCCTAAAAAGGATGGTAGAACTGCACTCAAAGAAATTAAGGCAGATCCTAATTTAAAGCGAATACCTGTGGTGGTACTCACTACCAGTAAATCAGATGAGGATGTACTTAAAAGTTATGATTTAGGCGTTTCCTCGTTTATTACGAAGCCCGTGAGTTTTGAGAGCCTCATAGAAGTAACACGCGAAATAGGTAAATATTGGTTTGGCATTGTGGTTTTACCCAAAGAAAATGATTAAATGAAAAATATGGTGATGGTAAAGATCCTGTTGATCGATGACGATGAGGATGACTATATAATAACCAGAGATATACTTGAGGATATACGCGATTTTAATTTTACTCTAGACTGGAAACAGAACTTTTCCGATGGCCTGGAGCGTATTAAAGATAAGGAACACGATATATGTTTCGTAGATTATCGTTTAGGAGAATCTGACGGAGTAGAGTTAGTGAAAAAGGCGATAGAAGCTGGTGCTACGGAGCCCTTAGTCGTGCTTACCGGTAAAGGTGATCGGGTAGTTGATAAAAAAGCCATGGAGGAAGGGGCAGCAGATTTTTTAGTAAAGACTGAGCTTACGCCTTCACTCATGGAGCGCTGTATTCGCTATTCTTTAAAAAACAGCAGAGCGCTCCAAATGGTAAAAGAAGGAGAGAGAAAATTCCGCCAGCTTTTCGAACGTTCCGTAGATGCCATCTACATATCAGATCTATCACACCAAATTATTGAAGTAAACCCTTCATTTCAACTGCTTTTTGCGTGTGATTCTCAATATCCTGAAAAGAAAAAACTTGACCTCTTTTTCGAAAAAAAGACTGAGTTCGAGGCGTTTTCAGAAAAGCTCCGTGATAATGATCAGGTAAAGGATTTCAATGCTGAATTAAAAAGAAAGGGGGGAGGCTCAATCACTTGCCAGCTTACGTCCATTGTGAGAATGGATTATAATGGTGTATGTATTGGCTATCAGGGTATTATAAGAGACATCAGCCTTCAAAAGAAAGCCGAAACAGAACTCTTAATGGCTCAAAAACTCTCTATGACAGGGAAAATTGCACGCAGTATTGCCCACGAGGTTAGAAATCCTCTAACCAACTTAGGCCTGGCATTGGATCAGCTGAAAGATGAACTACCTCAGGGTGATGAAGAGGTAGATATGTTTCTGAGCATCATAGAGCGAAACGCCAATCGAATTGGTCAGCTCATTACAGAGATGCTTAACTCTTCTAAACCAAAGGTACTCCACCGGCAGGAATGCCAGGTAAATGAGTTACTTAACGATATCGTGGAGTTAGTTCATGACCGATTAACGCTCAAAGGCATGAAGTTGATAAAGAATTTGTCCACCGATATTAAACCTCTTCAGATAGACGCTGATAAACTTAAGATCGCTATCCTCAATGTAATGGTGAACGCTATAGAAGCTATGGATGATAATGCAGGTAAACTTCATCTAACAAGTAGTATAACCGATCGAAATTTGATGATTACCATTGAAGACAATGGCTGTGGTATCTCCGCGGAAGACCTGGATAAACTCTTTGACCCCTTCTACACGAATAAGCAAGGAGGAATGGGCTTGGGCCTAACTTCAACTCAAAATATAATTAACAGCCACGGGGGAAAAATAGAAGTAAGTAGTAAGCTGGATAGAGGCACAAAGTTCATATTACAGCTTCCGATAAACGTTTAGAAGGCATTCACAGATTGGGGAAAGTCGTAGATTTACTTACCCAACAAGACTATATTACACCTCGAATAGCAAGATATTAGTTAACTAATATCAGTTTGGCATAATATTTAGCTACAGCACAAAGAATCCAAAGCTCTAATATTTATGCTGTCAAACATTGAATTGGACGTTTCTCCAGACCCTACGGAAACCATCTATTTGCTAGCACATGATATCAAAAGTCCTATCAATAGAATTAAGGGCTTATTAGAGATAGCAAAGTCAAGTACCTGCCCTAATGAGATTCAAAACATACTTGAGATGGCGCTTTATTCCAGTGAAAATTTGCGTTCAAAGGTGGATACGCTTTTAAACAAAGCCGTTAATGGACATCAAGAACCCCATGAATTTATAGATTTCGAACGTATAGTGGAAGACATTCGGGAATCGCTTTCTGCTGTGGAAAGTATGAATGATGCGAAAATAATTGTAAGGGTAGAAAATGATCTCAACTACTACAGCAGCCCGGTTCTACACTATTCAATACTTCACAATCTCATTGAAAATGCGCTTAAGTATAGGCGCCCCACGGCAGATTCGGTGGTGGTGATCGTAAGTATCAGCAGGTCTGGTGACGGCCTTAGTCTTACCGTAAGTGACAATGGGTCAGGGATGGATGCCGAGACTACCTCAAAGATATTTAACAAATCTTACCGGGCTGATACCACTCACCATGGGCATGGACTGGGGCTCTTTCTCGTGCAGAAAAATGTAGCCAAACTGGGCGGCACTATAGAAGTAGAAAGCCAGGTAGATACGGGAAGCACATTTACGATTGTATTGCCCTACTGTACTTGCTAAACTCTATCTCAAATCATAAAAGAAAGGCCGGTTTTCGCTCCTCCGACCTCTTACATTATCCTTTAAAATACTGATGTACCTTTATTAGAGAGTAAACTGCTCCGGGTATGAAGAATAATATGGTAAGCAATAGGCTTAACCAAAATTCCGTGGTGATACCGTAAGTCAGCCCTATACCTAATGGTGGAATCAGTAAAGCCAGGATCATCATAAGAACGTATTCATCATCATCCTGGGCCTCTTTCAATGCTTTAATGTCCTTTTTTACTTTTTGCTTCAACTCGCGTTTCATTTTTCGTTTTTCCTTCTTTAGCAACTTAGAGCGTTCTTTGGAAGGCGCTGTATTTGATGTGATCTCAGCAAGACGCGTCTGATGCTTTTTGATGAGCTGTCTTACTTCTTGCTGCTTAGCCATCACCAGCTCATTCTCTGTAGCAGCCATGAGCTCCTCTGCTTGAGGTGGTGCTACACCTTGTGATCTCTGTTCTCTAAGAGTATCAGCCATCAGCAAATGCTGATTGGTGATGGTACGGGTCTGGGTCACATTTTTCTGTCCTTCATAAAAGGGGGTAGACGAAGTAAAGTGACGTCCGTAATCCGGAGAACATGCGTTAATAACGATCACTATGACAGCACACCATAGTCCATGGGTAAGGAAGTTTGTCTTTTTCATAACTACTGGTTTAGGATTAGTATTTTTCAGAAGCGCAACTCAAAAATATCTCCAACATCAGAACGTCAAATCCTTAATGTTAATCGGGGAATAACAGCTAATCTCTACGGTTTTTGGGCAAATATTTCCCCAAAAGATGTGATAAATGACCTCTGAAGTGACAGAGAGCTGTTGGCAGGGTTTTTCCGTTTTAGTGAATAAAAATTGTTTAATTAAAACACTAAAAATATGTTACGTTGGACTATCGCATTTCTTCTTATAGCACTTGTTGCCGCAGTATTAGGTTTTGGAGGTATAGCCGCTGGTGCTGCCTCAATCGCTAAAATTATTTTCTTTATCTTCTTAGTACTGCTTGTTATATCATTAATTATGGGTGCCGTACGGAAAACCTGATAAGGTTAAAATGAATGTTGCAGGAGGCAAAAGGAAGTGTTCGGCTTCGCTTTGCCTCCTATTGCATTGCTAAGCATATTCAACTTGCATATGAGACCTCTCGATTTAATGAATTCTCAAAAAAGTGAAATGATTAATTGACGACTACTTCCTGAAAATATAGCTCGAATATTTGTTTCGCTTTCTCTAACTGCTCCGCTGTATTTTCGGGAATGCCTTCCAGTGGATACTTTCTACCCAACTCTTTCCACTTGTATTCCCCTAACCGATGATACGGCTGTATTTCCAGCTTTTTAATTTGCCGATAGGATTGAAAATGTACGCCCAACTTATGCAGGTGTTCGGCATTGTCACTTAAACCCGGAACCAATACATAACGCAGCCAGAAGGGCTTTCCCTGGTCTTCTAAATAGCGTGCAAAAGACAAGGTTTTTGCGTTAGACTGACCGGTTATTTTTTTATGTATGGTTGGTTCAATATGCTTTACGTCTAACAATACAAGGTCGGTCTGCTCTAATAGATCCACCACGTACTTATTCATGATATAACCGTTTGTATCCAGACAGGTGTGTATGTCACGTTCTCTCAATTCTTTGAACAAAAGGCGCAAATTATTAGCTTGTAAGCAGGGCTCACCTCCTGAAGCAGTTACACCGCCATCAGTACCAAAAAATGATTTCATTTTTAACGCAGTATCAAGCAATTGAGATAGACGTGTGATCGTGCCACTATTCATACGCATAGTATCCGGGTTAGCACAGTAAAGGCACTGGAATAAACAACCTTGTAGGAAAAAAACCGTGCGAATACCCGGACCGTCATAGGTACCAAAAGATTCTATGCTATGGACTTTCAACGTCTTTTGTTGGGTTTGCGTTAGTTCGTTTTCCGTAGTTATTGTAGACATCAAAGCAGTATTTCTTTTAGTATATTTTCTGTGTAGGTGAAAGCTGGACGCTCCACCTGAGCTTACATCATTTCGAAAAAGCTTCTTGATAGCACTTCCAGCTGCTGCTCACGTGATAGCTTCACAAAATTCACCGCATAACCGGATACACGTATGGTTAACTGAGGATACTTTTCAGGGTTTTCCATTGCATCCATTAGCGTTTCTTTATTGAGTACATTTACATTGAGATGGTGTGCTCCCTGGCTGAAGTATCCATCAAGAATAGTGACTAAATTTCGAGTTTTGGCTTCCTGAGTAGGGCCTAGAGTTTTTGGCACCAGGCTCAAGGTATTAGATATGCCATCCAGCGCATTCCGATAGTCTAACTTCGCTACCGAGTTGAGGGAGGCCAATACTCCATTTCTATCGCGTCCGTGCATAGGGTTTGCACCGGGTGCAAAAGCAACTCCTGCACTACGGCCATCCGGTGTGGCACCGGTTTTTTTGCCGTAAGCCACATTTGAAGTAATGGTTAATACAGAAAGTGTAGGAGCAGCATTTTTATAGGTAGAATACAGTGAAAGTGCCTCGTTAAATAAGCGTGTAACTTCAGCGGCGATATCATCCGCGCGATCGTCATCATTACCATAGCATGGAAAATCACCGGCGATGTTAAAGTCAACAGCTATTCCCTGCTCGTTTCTAAGAGCGGTGACTTTAGCATGTTTAATGGCCGATAAAGAATCCGCTACTATCGATAGCCCGGCGATACCGTACGCTACGTTAATCGATGGATTAGTGTCAATCAGCGCCATTTGTGCACGTTCATAATAATATTTGTCGTGCATGTAATGAATGACATTCATTGCATCTACATACACTCTGGCTATCTCACGCATGGCATATTGAAAATGAGCCATCACCTCATTGTAGTCCAGTACATCTTTCTTAAGCGGAGGCATGTCCTCTATCACGGACTTACCGCTGTTTTCACATTTACCTCCATTAATAGCTAAGAGTAAAGTTTTAGCAAGGTTACATCGGGCTCCAAAGAACTGAATTTCCTTACCTAGTTCTTGAAATGAAACGCAGCATGCTATACCATAGTCATCAGATTTACGTACCTGGCGCATCAGATCATCATTTTCATATTGAATGGATGAAGTATCAATGGAAATTTTAGAACAAAAATCTTTAAAAGGCTCAGGTAATTTAGCTGACCATAAGATGGTTAAGTTCGGCTCCGGAGAAGGGCCTAGATTGTATAAGGTTTGTAAGAAGCGGTACGAGGTTTTAGTTACTTTGTGATGGCCGTTTAGGGTTAAGCCCCCGATAGCCTCGGTTACCCAGGTAGGATCACCGGCAAAAATGTCGTTATATGCGGCCATCCGTAGCTGACGGACCATTCTCAATTTTAAAACAAATTGATCAATCAACTCCTGAGCATAGGACTCCGTGATAAGACCTTTTTCCAGATCACGCTGGATGTAAATGTCTAAGAAAGTGGAGACATTGCCCAGCGACATTGCAGCTCCATCTTGCTCCTTAACGGCTGCTAAATAAGCCATGTAAACCCACTGCACGGCTTCTTTGGCATTTTTGGCAGGTTTTTCCAGGTTAAGTTGATACGTTTTACCCAGCGTTTTTATTTCTTCCAATGCCCTGATTTGATCACTTACTTCTTCCCGCAGACGTATCATGAAATCTGTCATTGATCCTGAAAGCTCAGCAAGATCGGCCTTTTTTGCAGCGATAAGTTTGTCGGTGCCATAAAGTGCTAATCGTCTATAATCACCAATTATTCGACCGCGAGCATAATTATCAGGCAATCCTGTAATTACTCCTAGCGACCGGTATTTTCTGATCTCTTCACTGTAAGCATCAAATACTCCTTGATTATGAGATTTAACATAATGGTTAAAAATGTCCTTAACCTGCTCACTCAAGCTCACTCCCTGTTCTTCACACGCTTTTTCTACAATTCCAATACCTCCATAGGGCTTAATGGCTCTTTTTAGAAGTTCATCTGTTTGTAAGCCTACTATGAGCTCATCTTCTTTAGAAATATAGCCTGCCTGGTGTGAGTTGATCTTGGAAATGGTGGCTGTATCAATGGAGCGAACCCCGTTATTAGCTCTTTCTTCTTGTTCCGCTTTCTGGCAAATTTTAAATAGCTTATCCGTTCTGGGGGTAGGACCTTCCAGAAAATCCGCAGTACCGTTATACGGACTTATGTTGTTTATTATGAAGTCACGAACATCAATGGATTCATTCCATTTACCCGGGACAAATTCTGTTTTGTTTACTAGTGCTTCCATCATATGCGTGATCATTGTAGTTTGGAACACAAAGATGAAACGTATTACAACCGTGCTGAATGATGGGTATCAGTCTTATCATTGATTGCTGTCATTACGGTTAGATGAGCTCTATAAGGTATCAGTGTGTCTTCTTTATTATTTAAAGAAGATCATTAATAAGCAAAGGGTTTTCAGGTTTAAGAGTTATTTTACCTATCGAACTTAAGGGTTTCGCGAAAATTATAATGGTTTTACATCCGTCTATAAGGTAAGACCTAATCCGAATTCCATCATATCTGCGGTACGGCTATGTGCTTTGAGAGTGGCCTGGCAGAAAAAATTATGGGTCACCCTATATTTAAACCCATAGCGCTGGTACCAGTTGGGGTAAAGGATCTGCGGCTTGTAAATATAATAACCACCTTGAAGTAAAACGGATAACTTCCCAATTAATAGCTCTCCGCCAACTGTAATGGCTAGTTGTCTACCGTCATAATCCAACACAAAATCATCCGACAGAAACTTACTCTTATAAACATCAAGAGCTTTGACCATAGATTCCTCATCGTAATAAAAACCATCGACCCCAAGGAGTATGGTATTGTATTTCGTAATTTGTTTACTCAAGTAAAGAGAAATACTGTAGGCGCGATGTTTGGTATCTTCTTGTAAAACTTCTCGCCAAGAAGTGGCACCCGTAAGGTTGAATTTTAAGGAACGCTCAAAATTCTTTACGGTATCTTTTACAAAGTTGATTGGACTTGGATTGGGTACGTATTTAAACCCTATTCCAAACATAGGAAAATTCATGCCATTATTCGGCATATTAAGTTTACCGTTAGAATAGTGCCTGAAAGCCGCGTTAAGGTTAAGAAAATATTGTTCGGTAAGCTGAAATTCATAGTGGATGGTGCCACGTGCCACATAGCTGATACGACTGCTAATCGCTTTGTTATCTGGATTAGTTTCAATGTTAAACCGCTCTGAAGAGTAGACAAACCCTGAACCAATATTCAATCTCCATTTATTCTTTTTTCTATTATTGATCGTAAAATCCAGATAACTTGTAGCTGAGACCACTTTTCCCAATTCTTCCGGCACTCCATAATTATAATACTCCAGGGCAATGCCCAGCTGAGGATAATTAAAAAGCCGCTCCCATTGTTTTCTGCCGTTGGTCAGTTTATTGGCATATAGCTCAATACCATGTAAACCGGTCCATTCAAGCTTTTTCATACTCTCTTTATAACGTAATACACCACCATAATATGGATTAGCTCCAAAAGCCCAGGAAGCTTTCTTAAGCTCTTGAGCGTCTAACGTAACGAATAGAAGGAATAGAAAAAGGAAGGATATGAAACGCATTTTACTTATGACTAACTAGTCACTATTTTAGCTATTTGTTCACTTAGGGTGTTAATTTCCATACTCGTTTTATCAGTTAGCCTTACACCAGCGTATCTCGATACAATCGCATTTTTCATAGAAGATACTAAGAAAACAAGATTGACCATATCCATAGCATTAGATAGTTCAGCTTGAAAGTTCGTTAATCCCGTTCTCGTAAAGTCGGATTCTTTTTCTTGGAGGAAAGAATTACCATAAAACAATTCTCTCCGGACAAGTTGCGCCATTTCGGGAAATTCCTTTGTAAATTTAATCTCAACCAGGCAGGTTTGAAAAAACCATTGCTGCCAGGAGGCAATCGCCCTTTGTGCGGCAAAATTCAGTATTTCATACTTTCGATCAGCGCTACGTTCAATAACATAAGTATAAAGGTCTTCCTTATCCTCAAAATATTGATAAATACTTCCTTTCGCTATCCCTAACTCTTTTACAATGCTGGAAACAGAGGCTTCACCAAATGAGTTTTTTGAAAACTCTTTGAGACAGGCACGCAAAATACGTTTCTTTTTATCTGCGTTTAGTTTATGGAAAGTACTCTTGCTCAATTTATGACTGATTAGTCACAATTTAAAAACTATTCTTGAAAAACGAAAGCTAATCGAGTTGTGGTGCCTCGAATGATTCAAATACTTTATCCGGTACTGTGTCATAAACCTTTACGTCTTTAGGTCCTCGGTTATCCGAGCGATCACCAGAAAGCAAAAGACCATTATAAGATTGGTAATTGTCCCAGGGCCATACGGCTGAAGCACTATCCTGACTCGCCGTTCTGAAATAAGCCCATTGTTTGATCAAGCTATCTGTTTGATCAATGTATACCTCGTATTTATTCTGGGGGGTATTTCCAACGCCGTTAAAAGTAAGCTCAAGAACTTCGGACGTTTCTCCGGCCTGGGTAGTATCTGATCTTAAGTACCTCAGGGTGACTCCACTATCTTTTAGTTTAAATGGCATCACTAACCAATAGGAATCATTGATCCAAATACTCTTTGCTCGCGAAAGATATTTTTTCAGACTATCTGGCTGAGTTATATCCATGCCTTTACGTTTTACCTTACCTTCCAAGGTATGGATATTCAAAAGGTATATGGCACTATCTCTGGGGAAGTCAATCCTTACTCGGCCAGAGGGCTTGTCCCAAATTAGATCACGGGCGCCAAAGAAGTTCCATGATATCACCCCCAAATTATTCCATTTTTCACGCCCGCCCATAGCCTTCATGCTCGCATCCGCCCAGGCTATGGCTTTAGGATCAGATCCGTTAAGGTTAAACCCCTCCTCTGCGGGATTTTCAGGCAGTGTATTTTCCGGCACTGATTCTCCCGGTCCCTTACAAGCCGCTATCACCAGGGCCAAAATCACAATTATATTATTTGCTCTCATTAATTTCTTTATTTCTGAAGATGTCCTTAAGCTTAACATTCTTGTCTTTAAAGATATACTTTCTAAGAAATCCTTCTAGCGGTAATACAGTTATAGCCACTAAAACCTGTACTGTAAAGTCAAAAATAGCCGAACTCTTCGTCTGAAATTCGTTTTCAGCTATTGTTTGAATAAACTCGATAATTATGATCAAAGTCATGAGTGCTAAAAGTCGACTTATCCATAAATATCTATCGCCGAGGCGCTTAATTCTTAAAGACATGACTAATAGAAGACCTAAGGCGGTAAATTCCAGCGCATAAAACCATGGCCTTTTCCAGTAAGGCGGTACCACTTTAAAATCTATAACCTGTGCATCACTGATCACTCCGAACGAATCCCTAGCTCTTACCTTTAACTCATAATCACCCTCTGGTAAATAGGGAAATGCGATCGTACTATAATCTGTTGACCAATCCGTCCAATCAGAAGAAGCTAAACCCGCCAGCTGATATTGATATTGAATATCAATGATGCCAGAGTAATCAGGCTTGATAAATTCAAACTTCAAAGCGCTTTTATCTTGGTCTAGTATAAGTTTACCCGAAGCATTTACATTGCTTGAATCTGTAACCATACTTCTAAGCAGCAGATTATAGGTGGAACTTATCGGGCTACCTGATTCACTTTTAGCTTTCAACAACGTTTGGTTGTTGATCAACCATACATTCTCCTTTTCTAATGATAGATAAGTAGGATTTTCAAAAACCGATAGCATGCTGAACTTATCGCCCGAATCAGCAATGCCCAGGCGGCTCCATCCCTCTGGTTCGAGTAACCAAATATCATTTCCGGCACCCTTTACATATTTTACGGATTCTGATATCTTGACAATTTTGTCCTCTTGTAGCTTATATTTTCCTCCGGCATTAATAAATAATATTTTCTCGCCTGAGGCGGCCCCATAGGTTTCGTAAAAGTAGGGGTTATCGAAGCTAACTTCTCCGGTATCGTCTAAATCCGAATTAGATAGTGTGATCCAGATCATTTTGTTCGTGCCGCAGAACCAAATTCTATGAGTTTCATCTTCAAAAATGTGTGTTGTATAACTCGATAAATCACCGAAAAGGTAAAGTTCACGAGGCACACCGCCCATATCAAATACTTTGATCTCATTATTAGCAGTACTCAAAAAGGCCTTGTTATAGTGTGAGGAGAAATACAGCGAGCGCACCGGCTCATTTGCTATTTGAGTAGCCTTATTATCTATCACTTCAAAAAAGCCACTCAAACTACCTACTAGCAGTTGATTTTGGTTTGAAACCAAGTCAGTAACTCTGGCCGTTATTTCTGCTACTCTTTCATAACGATACTGAATAGAGTGTAGCTTTTTACGGACTCTCTGTTCGGTTATGACTTTCTTTACGTACGTGGGCTGGTTATTGGCACTATCAGGTATTAACTTCTGATTCTTTTCTTTTCTTTTTAAAAAGCTAAAAAGGCCCTTTCGTCTCTTTTTAGGTTCAGGATCAGGCACCTTTTCTTCGGCTATTTTCTCTGCGCCTTCTTCCAGTATTTCGCGGGTCTCCTCGTAGAGCTCATCTGTATATTGCTTATCTTCTTTTAGAAGGTATAACCCAGTAGTAGTACCTACATAAAGCTGACCCTGATGTACTACTGTGGACAGCAGCTCTCCTTCTAAACCATCATACCCATTAAAATTCCTAAAAGGAATGGACGGGGAAACTCTGGCGAAGCCTTTTCTATGTGAAATCCATAAACTTTTTTCACGGTCAGTACTAATGAGGTAGACCTCATCATCCGGCAGGCCACTGTCTGTATCTAGTATTTGCTTTAGCTTACCTGTAAGAGGATTAAGAAAAACGATGCCTCCGGTTAACGTGCTAAGGGCTACAAGCTCTGGCTTAATCCACTCTATTTGTTGTATTCTGCTGCGTGTAAGATAGCCGGCATCCTCAGGTTTTAGGGGCACCTTTTTCAAGGTTTCCTTTTCAATACGCCAAAGTGTTCCATCTTCCTTTTCTAATAGATACAGCGGCTCATCTTCATATTGAGATATAGAGCTCACAGAGATGTTTTCCAGGGATTTTTTAAAGGTGGGATGTAGCGCTTCTCCTTCTGCATACAGTAAACCACTAACGGAGTTAGCCACGTGAACTTTATTCTCAAGCAATACCACTTCTGTCATAAAGCCACCGCGCTTTGATTTTATTTCTAGCGATTTACCGGTTTCTATAGAGTATTGGAAGAGTGCTTCATCATTAATACCGTATAGGTTACCCTGATGGTTGATCACAGAAAAAATATCTGAGCCTACCAAAGCAGAATCAGAAAGCGTCTTATATCTTAAATTAAAAAAGCCTGTCTTTTCAAGCTTACCGAAGCCATTTCTACCAGCGGTGTAAACATTTCCTTGCTCATCGATGGTGAGTGCAAATACCGCGGTTGGTGTTTTAAGGAAATCCCAACGCTTTCCGTCAAATATGAGAATGCCCGTGCGATTAGCGATGTAGATTACTCCATTTTGATCTTGGAGCATATCAAAAGTAACCTCATCGTAATTACCAACCGGCTGGTGATGACTGAGAAAATAACCTCCTTCTTGCGCAAGTAATGGGCTCAGAGTCAGCAAAAAAAATGACAGGGAAAGTATTGCCCGAGTCGCTAACGTAGAAATCATAACACGGGAAACTAACATTTTTTAGTCAATCCTCATAGCCGGGTCAGATTTTCGGTTAAACCACTCCTTGAGCTATCATAGCGTCAGCTACTTTTATAAAGCCGGCTATGTTAGCTCCGGCCATATAATTCCCCTCATAGCCATATTTTTCGGCGGCTTGAAGGCAGTTATCATGTATGTTTTTCATGATGCTTTTCAATCGGCTGTCTACTTCTTCTGCGGTCCAATA
The DNA here is from genome assembly GCA_039199635.1 of Bacteroidota bacterium. GTDB lineage: Bacteria > Bacteroidota > Bacteroidia > Cytophagales > Cyclobacteriaceae > Fulvivirga. The sequence goes on from JBCCSU010000001.1 coordinate 59,778, forward strand.
GGACCCTAGGTAGTTTTGCATCATCTCTATACCTGAAGTGGCGACTCCTCCGGCATTGGAGGCTTTGCCAGGAGAATACAGCACATTATTTTCAATAACGCATTCAATAGCCTCTTTAGTTAAAGGCATATTTGCACCCTCAGCGATAAGCTTTATATTATTCTTTATCAGGTTTTCGGCATCTTTTAGATTCAATTCGTTTTGGGTAGCACATGGAAAGGCACAATCTGCTTTCGTTGACCAAAGGGCATTGCCCTCATCAGATTTGTTAGTCTCCGCATAGTCAGCTGATGAATATTTTTCAGCATACTCCTTTATTCGGCCTCTTTTGTTGTTTTTCAGGTCTTTGATAAAGGCCAGCTTATCTTCATCTATTCCTTCCGCATCGTAGATGTACCCTGAAGAGTCTGAAACAGTAACGGGCTTACCTCCTAAATGAAGAATTTTTTCAATGGCGTGTTGCGCTACATTGCCTGATCCGGAAACCAGACAGATCTTATCTTTTAGATCATCGTCTTGCTTAGCCAGCATATTTTCGGCAAAGTAAATAAGTCCGTATCCGGTAGCTTCGGTTCGCATCAGGCTACCGCCCCATCCCACGCCCTTTCCGGTAAGGACTCCGGTGAACTCATTGCTTAGTTTTTTGTGCATGCCGAACATGTATCCCACTTCTCTTCCCCCTACTCCAATATCGCCGGCGGGCACATCTACCCTATGACCTATGTGCCGGATCAATTCGGTGTAAAAGCTTTGACAAAAGCGCATAACTTCACCTTCTGATTTTCCTTTAGGATTAAAATCAGCACCTCCCTTTCCACCACCCATCGGTAATCCGGTAAGTGCATTCTTAAAGGTTTGTTCAAAAGCTAAAAACTTAAGTATACCCGGGTAAACAGAAGGATGGAATCTGAGCCCTCCCTTATAAGGGCCGATAGCCCCATTCATTTGTACTCTGTAACCTCTATTCACCTGAACTTCGTTATTATCATCGAGCCAGGTGACACGAAAAGAAATAAGGCGCTCAGGCTCCAGCATACGTTCTAGTATCTTATGCTTACTGTATTTTGCATCTTTATCTAATACTGGTTTTAATGTATCGATAACTTCTTCGGCTGCTTGATGGAATTCAGGTTCACCTGGGTTACGGTTTTGGACTAATTCTAAAAGGTCAGACATTTTTTTGGGAAATTATTTTTCTTAAATTAAGTAGATATTCTTACGGATCAAACATTAGGCCGATCTGACCCAACGTAGAGGGTTTTTTCCGGCCACATAATTTGATCGGTGCTGTAGGAAAATTGTAGAAATTCTTACGCTATCAGCTTATCTTTCAAAAAGCCCGCAGTATGATTATTCGGAAGTTTTATCATTTCCTCTGGAGTACCGGTAAATGATACACGGCCACCATTCTCACCACCTTCAGGGCCCAGGTCTATTACCCAATCAGCGCATTTTACTACATCCATATTGTGCTCAATTATAATGACCGAATTGCCTTGATCAATCAATGCGTTTACTGAAGTAAGTAGTTTGTTGATATCGTGGAAGTGTAAACCTGTGGTGGGCTCATCAAATATGAATAAGATGTGCTCCTTTTTTGAGCTGTTGTTTTTACCCAAGTAAAAGGCCAATTTCACACGCTGTGCTTCTCCGCCACTTAACGAATTGGAAGATTGCCCGAGTCCGATATAACCCAAGCCCACATCATAAAGCGGTTTGATCTTATTGATAATAGCACTTTTACCCTGGAAGAAATCCAGGCTTTCTTCCACCGTTAGATCAAGAACGTTGGCAATGTTCTTATCGTTGAACTGAATATCTAGAATCTCCTGCTTGAACCTTTTTCCTTTACAGCTTTCGCAGGTAAGATAGATATCTGCCATAAACTGCATTTCTATCTTTACTACGCCCTCTCCCTGACAGGTTTCACAGCGCCCGCCATCTACATTAAATGAAAAATGTGATGGTTTGTAGCCGCGCTGTTTAGCCAGGGGTTGATCTGCAAAAAGTTGGCGTATGGCATCATAGGCTTTAACGTATGTAACAGGATTTGATCTACTCGATTTTCCGATAGGGTTCTGGTCTACAAACTCAATTTGGGTTACTTTTTCATAATCTCCTTCAAGTTTAGAAAACTTACCTGTAGTCTCAGATACTGTACCTAATATTTTACCCACGGCCGGGTAGAGAATTTTCTTCACCAGGGTAGACTTACCCGAGCCACTCACGCCTGTCACTGCAGTTAATACACCTAGGGGGAATTGGACATCGGCCGATTTTAAATTATTCTCTGAAGCACCTGTTATTCTGATACTATCTTTCCATTTTCTGCGTGTTCCATTCCACTGTACCTCTTCACGACCGAGTAAAAAATCGGCCGTGTGCGAGGCAGTTCCGTTCAGGTCAGCTATTGTTCCTTGGAAAATAAGATCACCTCCATGCACACCTGCGTCCGGTCCGATATCAATGATTTGATCAGCGGCTTTCATTACCTCCTCCTCATGCTCCACCACGATTACCGTATTCCCCAAATCTCTTAGCGTTTTGAGTACTTCTACTAGTCTTTTGGTATCTCTTGGATGCAAGCCAATACTTGGCTCATCTAAAATGTACATGGACCCTACCAGTGCACTACCCAGAGAGGTGGCCAACTTTATACGCTGAAATTCTCCGCCTGACAATGTAGAGGTCATTCGATTTAAAGTGAGGTAGCCTAGTCCCACTTGCTCCAAGTAATGAAGTCTGCTTTTAATTTCCTTTAATAATCTGGAGGCAACTTTTTCTTGGTATGCACTCAATGGCAGGTCTTTAAAAAAGGCAGATGACTTGGAAATAGGCATAAGTACCAGATCGCTAATAGAAGTATTGTTGATCTTAACATAAGCGGCATCTTTTCTCAGGCGTGTCCCCTGACAGTCAGGGCAGACGGTTCTACCTCGGTAGCGTGAGAGTAAAACGCGGTATTGTATCTTGTGCGTTTTGGTTTCCAGAAACTTGAAAAACTGATTCAACCCATCGAAGTACTCGTTTCCATTCCAGAGAAGTTGTCTCTCTTTATCGTTGAGTTCTTCCACCGGTCTGTGGATCGGGAAATCAAACTTGATACCATCTTTTAGCAGTGGAGCTAGCCATTTTTGCATGGTCTCACTTCTCCAAGGGGCTATGGCCCCTTCGTAAACGGATAAACTTTTATCCGGAATGACCAGGTCAGGGTCTATGCCTAATATTTTACCAAAACCTTCGCAAGTCCGGCAGGCTCCATATGGATTGTTGAAGCTAAAAAAGTTAACGGATGGCTCTTGAAATTTAATACCATCAGCTTCAAATCGGTCAGAAAAAGATTTTCTCTCACCACCTACTACCTGAACATTACAATCTCCTAATCCCTCAAAATAAGCTGTTTGAATCGAATCACTGAGCCGATAAACCGTATTTTCATCTTCTGCGTCCACCACTGATCGGTCAATGAGAATTTCCACCTCTCCGGATTTATCAAGTGTTGATCCATCGTTAAGCAGATCTTCAATAAATGACGTTTGGCCATCTATCAGAACTCTTGTGTAACCCTTACTCAGCAGAATTTCAAGCTCTTTTACCAAAGAACGGCCTTTTGTAATCTTTAAAGGACATGAAATCATTACACGATCTCCTTTTTCATGGCCGTTAATAAAGTCCACGACATCAGTGACTGTATCTTTTGAAACGCGTTCACCGCTGACCGGAGAATAAGTAATACCAATTCTGGCAAATAGCAGTTTTAAATAGTCATAGATCTCGGTAGTAGTTCCTACCGTGGATCTTGGATTCCTGGTATTTACCTTTTGTTCAATAGCAATAGCTGGTGAAACTCCCTTAATGTAGTCTACTTCCGGTTTCTCCATACGGCCCAAAAATTGCCTCGCGTAAGAGCTTAGGCTTTCTACATACATTCGTTGGCCTTCTGCAAAAAGGGTATCAAAAGCAAGTGAAGATTTACCGGAGCCTGAAAGTCCGGTAACCACCACCAGCTTATTCCGTGGAATAGCCACGCTGAGGTTCTTAAGATTATTTACCCGGGCTCCCTTAACAATAATGAATTCTTTAGGGTCTAAAAGCTCTATATCTGCCGTTTTTGGAACGTTTTTCATGTGAGTTTGCAAAGATACAATACATTAAATAGAAGACGTATGTAGAGTGTAAAGATTAATAGAGTGCTAATTGTTCCGATGCCTTTAAAAATAATGTTGAGGCAGCGCTATAGAAGAAATACAAAAAATAATAGCTGCAATCCTTTGCCTTTTACCTTGTATTTTCTTTACATTTGATTCCTTGCTTAAAAAATAATTCACTAAAAAACCCTATAGCAACAATATGATTTAAACCTCTACGTTAACTAAACTGTACGACTTAATGGAGAAATACAAGATCAGTGATAGTCAGTTGGTATCACTTTACAAAAA
>JBCCSU010000002.1:0-49559 GCA_039199635.1 Bacteroidota bacterium
CCTTTTTTCACCTCCTGGCCTTCTTCCACTGACATACTCAGAATAAGCCCTGGCATCGGCGCCTTTACATCATTTACTTGGGCTGAAGCTAACTTATCCATACCTAATTCTTTCAGAAGGAGATCAAGCTTGTCTTTTACTTCTACTTCAAGAGATTGGCCATTTATTTTGAAATGAGCTTTTTTGGTCTCTATATCCCAATTTTCAAGCTCTACATTAAACGACTTACTATTTTTTATGATATGGTAACTGTTCGTATTGAGTTGGCTAATGTCCCAGTCAATGTGCTCACCATTCAGCGTTATACCTTTTCTATTGATGAGAACTTCATATTCTCTATCTTCAATTTTCGCGATGTACATACTCAAAGATAGTCTGTTTATCTATTTCTGCATAATGCTCAAAAGCCGCCTTTTATCACATGAAAAACTCCTGATACTATGATAGCGATGTTGTTTTAGACATCATGACAGCCTAGTTTTGATGAAAGTATAGGTTATGTCACCAGTCAAATTTTTGTCCTCCATGATTCCCATCAGGGGAATGGTACGAATGACAAGAGTTTGGAATCTCTTCATTATCGTTCTAACGCAGTACTTTACGGCTATTTTTCTAGTTGATTCAGTCCAGAATTCATTTGATTCTGTTTTCGATTTGCGCCTCTTTTTATTGGCGCTGTCTTCTGCGCTGGTAGCTGCCTCTGGTTATATCATTAATGACTACTATGACATCAAAATAGACCTTATCAATAAACCTGATAGGGTGGTGGTAGGCAAGATAGTTAAGCGTAGAGTTGCCATGGTTTGGCATCTGGTATTGAGCACTTTAGGAGTGTTGATTGGCGCTTACTTGTCGTTATACATAGGCATTTTTAACTTACTATCGGCGGGTTTACTTTGGCTTTATTCAAACCAGTTGAAACGAATGCCTTTGGTAGGGAATTTATCCGTTGCTTTATTGACGGGTTGGGCCGTCTATGTGATTGGATTTTTTTATTCTTCTCACAATGTTATGATACTGGCATTTGCAGGTTTCGCTTTCGCTTTTACTCTGATTCGCGAAATAATTAAAGATATTGAAGACGTCAAAGGAGATGCTAATTTTGGCTGCCGTACCTTACCGGTAGTACATGGTATACGATCTACAAAAGTGATGATCTATTCGTTTAGCCTTACCTTTTTTCTGAGTATTTGTTCATTGGCATATTTTTTTGCGGGTAAGGAACTCGTTCTATTTTCATTAGGGCTTCTTTTTCCACTTAGTTTGATAGCCTATCTTTTATTCAAGGCGGATACAGTGGCCGAGTATGCTAAACTGAGCGACTACTGCAAAGTAATTATGCTAATAGGCATTATGAGTATGGCATTTTTTTAGTGATTTGCTAATGGTATTTGCATCTTGCATGAAAGAAAGCATTTGAAAATTATCAAGCTAGCCATCTTAGCCTCAGGAAGCGGAACAAACGCCGAAAGAATCACCGAATATTTTAAAGAAAAAGAAGGTATCGAAGTATCACTTATTCTTTCTAATAAACCCGATGCTTTTGTACTCATCCGGGCAAAAAAGCTAAATGTTCCAACCCTTGTTTTTAATCGATCTGAGTTCTATGAATCAGACCTGGTGAGCGGAAAATTGGAAGAATACGAAATAGATTTCATTGTATTGGCCGGTTTTTTATGGCTGATTCCTGAGTATTTAACCCATGCCTACCCAAACTGCATTCTGAATATTCATCCGGCACTTTTACCGAAGTATGGAGGTAAAGGCATGTACGGGAGTAGAGTGCATGAAGCGGTAAAGGCCGCAGAAGAGACCGAAACTGGCATTACTATACATTACGTAAATGAAAACTACGATGAAGGACAAATTATCTTTCAGGCTACATGCGCCATCAATCCTTCAGATACGCCTGACGTTATTGCATCAAAGGTCCATGAATTAGAATATGAGCACTTCCCTCGCGTGATAGAGGAGGTAGTTACCAAATCCCGAAAAATATAATAGCTTTGCGGCTTAAATTTGAGTAGGAATCTTATAACCTGCTGTCAACCACTACAAAACATGTCGCTTAAAAAAATTCAATCGGCTCTGATATCCGTTTATTATAAAGATAATCTGGAGCCTATAATCCAACTTCTGAAAGAGTATGGAGTCAAGATATATTCTACCGGGGGCACACAAAAATTTATTGAGGATCAGGGCGCAGAAGTAGTAGCTGTCGAAGATCTTACCAGCTATCCGTCCATTTTCGGTGGACGCGTTAAAACACTTCACCCTAAAGTATTTGGAGGCATTCTTTACAGAAGAGAATTAGAAGAGGATGTAGTACAGGCTGATAACTTTGAGATACCCAGTATTGACCTGGTGATTGTTGATTTATATCCTTTTGAAGAAACAGTACGCTCAGGTGCGCAAGAGCAAGATATTATTGAAAAAATAGATATTGGAGGCATATCCTTGATAAGAGCTGCGGCTAAAAATTTCAAAGATGTGCTCATTGTATCTTCCAGAAACCAATATGATCAACTGCATCAGGTGTTAGAAAGTAATCAAGGAACCAGTACACTGGAGCAAAGAAAGACGTTTGCTACCCAGGCGTTTGACACCAGCTCACATTATGATGCTGCCATTTTCAATTATTTTAATGACACTAGGTCTGTCGATAGCTTTAAGCAGAGTATTCAAACCAAGAAAACACTGCGCTATGGCGAAAATCCGCATCAGGCCGGGGCCTTTTATGGTAAGCTAGAGGCTATGCTCGAGCAGCTCAACGGTAAAGAACTATCTTACAATAACTTGGTAGATATAGATGCTGCGGTGAACCTTATGGAAGAGTTTCATGAGCCCACTTTTGCGATTTTAAAGCATACAAATGCTTGTGGTGTAGCTACTGCCGATACAGTATTAAACGCTTACAAGAGAGCTTTTGCCGCCGATACCGTTTCTGCCTTTGGTGGTGTATTAATTACCAATGAGAGAGTAGACCTCGCTGCCGCTGAGGAGATGCACTCGTTATTTTTTGAAATACTCATAGCTCCGGATTTCTCAGAAGATTCTCTCGCCCTTCTTTCTCAGAAAAAGAATCGTATTTTATTAAAACAAACAGCACAGCTATCTGCTCAAAGGCAGTTTAAAAGTTTACTGAATGGTGTAATTGAACAAGATCGTGATCTAAGCACCGATAGCCTTTCAGATTTGGAAACGGTAACCGCTAAGGCACCTTCTGAGACTGAAAAGGAGGCCTTGATTTTTGCCAGCAAAGTTTGTAAGCATACTAAATCCAATACCATCGTGTTAGCTAAAGATCGCCAATTACTAGCCAGCGGTGTTGGGCAAACGTCTCGAGTAGACGCACTTAAGCAAGCCATTCTTAAAACGAAAGAGTTTGGCTTTGATCTTAACGGAGCAGTTATGGCCTCCGATGCATTTTTCCCCTTCCCGGATTGTGTAGAGATAGCTCATGGTGAAGGTATCCGCGCTGTTATTCAGCCGGGAGGTTCCATAAAAGACAAAGACTCAATTGAATTTTGTGATAAACATGACATGGCTATGGTATTTACCGGAGTACGTCATTTTAAGCACTAAAAAAAAGCGTATTTAACGATTCATTACGAACTAATTTGTAATTTTCAGTTTGATCATTACCCAAACCTTTTTTAAATCACAGCATGGGATTATTTGATTTTTTCTCCAGTGACATTGCAATCGATCTTGGCACTGCGAACACATTGATCATTCATAAAGATAAAATAGTGGTGGATGAGCCTTCCATCATTGCCATCGATAAAAATACGAATAAAGTCTTAGCCATTGGAAGAGAGGCCATGCAGATGCATGAAAAGACGCATGAGTATATCAAAACTATTCGTCCCCTGAAAGATGGGGTGATCGCAGATTTCCATGCGGCAGAGCATATGATAAGGGGAATGATCAAGATGATAGACAGTGGTAAGAAATTTTTCCCCTCGTCTCATAGAATGGTGATTTGTATTCCTTCGGGAATTACAGAGGTGGAGAAAAGAGCAGTTCGGGATTCGGCAGAGCACGCTGGGGCTAAAGAAGTATACATGATCCATGAACCTATTGCGGCGGCCATAGGTATAGGTATAGATATTGAACAGCCCATTGGTTCCATGATCGTGGATATCGGGGGGGGTACCACGGAGATTGCTGTAATTGCACTTTCGGGTATTGTATGTGACCAATCCATACGAGTAGCCGGAGATACCTTTAATAGAGATATTCTAGACTACATGCGAAGACAGCATAACCTGCTGATAGGTGAACGTTCGGCTGAAAAAGTAAAAATTGAAGTGGGTTCTGCACTTACAGAGCTAGATGATGGTCCTGACGACTATGAAATACGCGGCCGCGATCTGATGACGGGTATACCTAAGATTATTAAAATTTCGTACTCCGAAATTGCTTTCGCTTTGGACAAATCAGTTTCTAAAATTGAGGAAGCTGTATTAAAAGCTCTGGAGATTTCTCCACCAGAACTTTCTGCAGATATCTATGATAATGGTATCCATCTCACTGGAGGTGGTGCTCTATTACGTGGTTTGGATAAAAGGTTAGCGCTAAAAACAAAACTTCCGATCCATATCGCGGAAGACCCGCTGAGAGCGGTAGTTCGTGGTACGGGTAATTCCTTGAAAAACCTTAATTCGTTCAAAGCAGTATTAATGACATAATTAGGTACTTCTTTAATAAGACCAACGGGGCTTAAATGCGCAGATTATTTCAATTTCTATATCAGTACAGAGCCTTTCTATTTTTCTTTTTTTTAGAACTACTTTGTCTTCTACTGGTAGTAAATAATAATCCGTATCAGGGAGCTAAATTCTTTAATTCGTCCAACAGATACGCTGCATTATTCCTGACAGGCTCTAAGGGTATTAGTGAGTATTTTGGGCTAAAGTCTGTGAATCAAAAACTAGCAGACGAAAATGCCGAGCTGAAGAGGCACCTAAGCCGACTCAATTCAAAGCTATTTAGGCTCAAAAAGGCCAATTCACAATCCGAACTATTCAATCAGTTTGATTTTACTTCTGCCAGAGTCATTAAAAATTCTGTCAGACAATCCCAGAATTATATTACCATTAATAAAGGCAGTAAAGATGGAATTGAACCAGGTATGGCCGTAGTAGACAACGAAGGTATTGTTGGAAAAGTTAAAACTGTGTCCAATCATTTTGCTCTGGTTACTTCTATTCTTCACACAGAGGTTTTAGTTTCCGCTAAAGTAAAGCGTACGGGTGATTTATGTACTGTAGAATGGCCAGGACGAAGCCCTTATCAAGTTATGGTTACTTACCTTCCGAAGCATGTTAACATCCAAGAGGGTGATTCCATTGTGACCTCGGGGTATAATGCCGTTTACCCGGAAGGAATGCCAATAGCCGTGGTAAAGGAATATGGACTTAAGGATGAATCCCCCTTTTATGAAATAAAAGCAGAGCTCACGGGAGACTTGAACCGCCTTTCTTATGTTTATTTGGTTAAAAATAACTTGAAAGTGGAGCTGGATTCAGTCCAAACTGAAGAAAGAGAGGTTCAGCGATGAGTGGTAGAACGGTAATCCATATCGTGGCATTTTTCGGGTATTTACTTCTACAAGTCTTATTGCTTAGAAACTTTTTTCTTTTCGATTCGGCTTTTTGTCTGGCTTATATAGGTTTTTTGCTGCTTTTACCTATTGAAACAAGTGTACTTTGGTTGCTTCTTCTAGGTTTTACCTTAGGGCTTAGTGTGGATATATTTTACGATAGTTTGGGAATTCATGCCTCGGCTTGTGTGTTTATTATGTTTGTGAGAAACTATTGGATCAATCTACTTACACCCCAGGGGGGATACGATCTTGGGGCGGTCCCTTCCTTAGCGCTTGACGGATGGCAATGGTTTGTATCTTATGCCTTACCACTGGTTTTTCTGCATCACCTAGTACTTTTTTACGTAGAAGCCGGAGGGTTTCATCTGTTTGCTTTTACACTTATGAAAGTGCTGGCATCCACTTTATTTACTTTTGTATTTCTATTTATACTTCAGTTTTTCTTTTACAATAAAAGAAGAAGATGAACCAGACCAGGAAATATGTAATTCAGATGATCGTAGTATTTACTGCGCTCACCTTCTTGATTAAGCTTTTTTCCATTCAGGTGCTAGACAGTAGGTACGCTCAGGCCGCTTCAAGTAATGTGATCCACCGGGAAATTGAATACCCTTACCGTGGATTGATCTATGATCGTAATGGAAAACTTATTGTTTACAATACGCCACAGTTTGATCTTACAGTAGTACCCAAAGAAATCACGCGGTTAGATACGCTCAAATTTTGCGAGCTTTTTGATATTTCCAAAGATGAATTCCTTAATCTCTATCAAGATATGAGGAGTGAGCGAAGTTTCTCATATGTGAGACCTAACATTTTCATTAAGCAGCTTTCATCAAAAGACCTAGCCAGGGTTCAGGATTTTTTAGTAGACTTCCCGGGTTTTAGTATTCAAGCTCGTACTACTCGGGCTTATACGGAGCCAGTCTTAGCCAACGCCTTAGGTTACGTGAGTGAAGTAAGTCCCAGACAGCTGGAAAGAGATACGTTGAATTATTATAAACAGGGAGATTACATAGGGCAGAGTGGAATTGAGTCATTTTATGAGGAACAGCTTAGAGGCAAACGAGGAGTAAAATTCAAATTAAAAAATGTTAGAGGTATTGATAAAGGAAGTTATCAAAATGGGGAGTTTGATACATTGGCTATTCCCGGACAAGACCTGATAACCACCATTGATCTGGATTTGCAGAAGTATGGAGAATTTTTGCTCGAAGACCTATCGGGAAGTATAGTGGCTCTTGAACCTGCTTCTGGAGAAATCCTGAGTTTTGTATCTGGGCCATCATATGACCCTGGTAAACTTACCGGAAGAAATTACGGGAAAAATTTTTCCGAGATCAGCCGTGATACGCTCAACCCTCTTTTCAATCGGCCTCTAATGGCGCAATATCGCCCCGGATCTATTTTTAAGATTATCCAGTCTATGGTCGCCTTGAATGAGGGTGTCATAAATAGAAATACCTATATACCCTGCATTATGCGGCCTATGAAGTGCCATTATCATGGCCCCGGAGAAACGCTAGTAGGCGCTATTACCAATTCGTGCAACCCTTACTTTTATAACGTAATGAAGCGTTTAGTGAACAGAGGTGTTTCCGATGATCCTTATGAGGATACCCGCGCGGGGATGAAAAGCTGGAATAACTATATAGAATCATTTGGCCTCGGTTCACCTTTGGGCATTGACCTGCCTAATGAAAAAAGCGGTCTGGTTCCTAGTGTTAGCTATTACGATAGGGCCTATAATAATCGTCCCTGGAAATATTCGAATATCTACTCTATTGCTATCGGTGAGGGTGAAAACCTGGTGGTTCCTATTCAAATGGCAAACTTTGCCGCTACGGTAGCTAACCGGGGATACTATATCATACCACATCTGGTAAAATCTATCGGTGATAATGGCGAACCCTTGCCTCAATATCAAGAAAAGCATTATACTGATGTAGATCCTCAGCATTTTGAATTGGCCGTAGAAGCTATGGCGGAGGTAGTCAATTCAGGTACCGGGCAGTACCGAGCGAAGCTTAAAGATATTCAAGTTTGCGGCAAAACCGGCACCGTACAGAATGACCCTCTCCCGGACCATTCCGTATTCATAGCGTTTGCGCCTATGGATGATCCAAAGATTGCCGTTGCCGTTTATGTGGAAGATGCCGGGCAGGGTGCAAGAGCAGCCGCTTCAATTGCAAGCTTAATGATCGAAAAGTATCTTATCGGAGAAACGGAACGTCCGCAAATTGAAGCTTTCGTAAAAAGAGGAGACTTTTTATATTGACACGGGTAGACAACATATCAGGTAAACTTGATTGGATTTCGGTATCACTGTTCTTCCTAATTGCTCTTTTGGGGTGGCTCAACATCTTCGCTGCGGTATACGATGAAACGGTTTACCAGAATATTTTTGATCTCTCTCTAAATAGTGGTCGACAGCTTGTATTCATAGGTGCCTCAGTTCTGCTGATTGTGATCATAATGGTGCTGGATTTTCGCTTTTATGATACGTTCGCCTATCCTATTTATGGTAGCATCATTTTGCTACTGATAATCGTACTGCTCTTCGGGCGTGAGGTAGCCGGTTCAAGATCTTGGTTCGAGATAGGCCCCTTTCGGCTTCAGCCCTCTGAATTAGCAAAATTTGCCACGGGATTGGCGTTAGCTAAATTCATTGATTCCAGTGGTTTTAAAATGGACCGATTCACGGATCAGTTGTTTGCTTTTGCCATTGTGTTTCTTCCAGCTGGTTTAATAGTACTGCAAGGAGATGCAGGTACAGCAGTAGTTTACTCCGTCTTGGTGCTGGTGCTCTTTAGAGAGGGTATGTCCCCGGTCTTACTAATTGTTGGGGTTTTTTCTGCTATAATTTTCATACTCACCCTGTTGGTGGAAGAACACGTTTACTTGTACCTAAGTATCTTGAGCATAGCTACTTTAGCTATAGTATTGAATAAAAAAAGGATCAAAAGAATAGTATTGATTGTTATAGGTGCATTAGTAATTGCCGGTGTGATACGCAGTGTGGATTATGTGATCAATGAAGTACTAAAGCCACACCAGCAAAACAGAATCAAAGCCTTCATTAATCCGGACTCTGACCCCTTGGGATTTGGCTGGAATGTAACGCAATCTAAGATAGCTATAGGAAGTGGTGGACCTATCGGTAAAGGCTTTTTGAAAGGCACTCAAACCAAATTTGACTTTGTACCTGCCCAAAGTACTGATTTTATATTTTGCACTATTGGTGAAGAGCACGGTTGGCTCGGTAGCTTAATAACCATAGGTTTGTTCGTTACACTTATTCTACGGGTTATTTTCTTGGCAGAGCGTCAAAAGTGGCGCTTTGCAAGAGTATATGGTTATGTGGTAGCCTGTATTTTTTTCTTTCATTTTGCTGTGAATATCGGCATGACTATAGGCCTTTTTCCTGTGATAGGGATACCTCTACCTTTTTTTAGTTACGGTGGATCTTCATTTTTTGGTTTTACGCTGCTTTTATTCGTTTTACTAAAGCTTGATGCACACCGTATGCAGGTGCTGGTAAGGTAAAATCAGTATCTTTTTTCGAGAACCTCCATAAATTCTGTTACCTCTTCAGATTCGTAATCCCAATCAGGAAAATTCTCTTTTAAATAATTAGTTGCGTTATAGAACTTATCAAAGCTCTCCAGTGAGGCCAAAGTTTCAGAAAACGAATTCTCATCTCCATCGAAAAGCATATTAATGAACATAAATCGCTGATTTATACTCAGACTATCTCTTATACTCTCCACCTTTCGTTTTTCGTGGATTTCCGCAATAGTGGTTTTAGACGTATCGCTTAGCTCATCAAGTAAAGTTTTAGGCGCTTCTTTATTCCCATCTGTGCGAGTAGGTGCATGAGCTTTAGTTTCACTATCTAATGATTCTGAACTATCTTGTTTCTGTTCGCTAGAACCATCGGTTTTCACTTCTTCAGCTTCCTCATTGAGATAGAGATCACTGACTTGCAGAGGGATTACCTTTGTAAATTCTTTCAAATAGTTTTCAATATCTTCCGGTCCCTCCTCTATTTTGGCAAACACAGCATCCATTAATGCGGGAAGGTTTTCGCCATTCAGTTCATCAGCATTTTCGTCATTCATTTGCCGTACTAACAGATTGATAATGTTTTTATTGACCTTAACGTACTTGGTAATACGTTCTAGATCCGCCTTGCTGAGTGTGGCGTTATTACGCTCTACAATGTGAATGTAAAAATCATACGGCGAAAATATTAACAAAATAGTCTCTTCAGTAGCCTGTACAAAAAGGTTGAAGAAAGAATCACGCGAGATCGATATATTTCTGCTTAACACATTCATAAAGTCTGCCATAGCGTCCTTTACCTGCTGGCTATCATAATCAAAATAGGAACTGCGTAAACGAACGGCCTCCTTCTGCCATTCTCTGAATAAGTTCTTGATAACAAAAAGGTTTATTTGCCGTATGGGTTGAACGGTTAAAATTTGTTCCCCCGAAATATTTTCGTGCGCTTTAAAGAATTCTTCCAGAGCTTTATGAGCAAAACGGGCACTGTAATTTTTAATACCTTCGCGATTGAGTTTATTTTCCATGAAAGCTTTTAACGGGCAGTTTATTTAATCTGTTCCTGAGTACAGAATAAAGTTAGGCATTATGATAGAGATCGTAATTAAAAATATGTTCGGGCTTAAAGTTCATACCACTCAATCTGGTAACACTATATTAAAAGCACTTCAGGAAAACTATATTGATTGGATGCACGCTTGCGGCATGAAAGGCAGATGTACTACCTGTAAGGTGAATATTATCTCCGGATCGGAACGACTTGAAGAACCTACTTTATCTGAAAAAAGATTTTTCCAAAAAGGTCAACTTCAGGAAGGTGAACGTCTGACCTGTCAAGCGAAAGTAACAAATGGTCGTGTTGAAATTGAGGTACCTGATAGATGTAAGCTCCCACACGTAGATTACAGTTATTAGTAGGTAATCTCTATTTTTGACAAATGTTTATTGAGCCAAATTTCGGTAAGTCGAAAAGAACAGGGTGGGTGGAAGTAGTGTGCGGCTGTATGTTTTCCGGAAAAACCGAAGAGCTAATAAGACGCCTGAACAGAGCAATTATTGCTAATCAAAAAGTGGAGATCTTTAAGCCATTGATCGATAATCGCTATCATAAAACCGATGTAGTTTCTCATAATGAAACCTCAATCCGTTCCACACCAGTTGATTTTCCTAATGATATATTATTGTTGGCAGGAGAGTGTGACGTAGTAGGTATTGACGAGGCACAATTCTTTGACGATACCATCGTTGAGGTGTGTAATAAGCTGGCCAATAATGGGAAGAGAGTGGTGGTAGCCGGTTTAGATATGGATTATGAAGGCAAGCCCTTTGGTCCTATGCCTAACCTATTAGCCGTTGCCGAATTTGTAACAAAAGTTCATGCTATTTGCGCTAAAACGGGGGAATTAGCGTCTTTTTCTTATCGGCTCGCAGAAGAAGATACCACTGTACTGGTGGGCGAAAAACAAAAATATGAGGCGCGTAGTAGAGAAAGCTTTAATGAGGGAATGAAAGTAAGATCAAAAAAGTGAAGTGGATTATTCTATTATTGTTTTTAAGCTCTTTTACGCTTAAATCACAAGATATTCCCATTGGAACCTGGCGTACTCATTTCTCCTATAATAAAGTGCGCCATGTAGAGGCTGGGGCTAACAGCATTTATGCAGCATCAGTGGCTGGTCTGTTTATTTACTCTCTAGACGATAATAGCATCACCACCGTAACTAAGCTCAACGGATTACAGGAAGAAAACATTTCAACGTTACACTACAACGAAACAAATTCAATTCTATTTATAGGCTATGAAAGTGGTAATCTTGATATTCTTGAAAATACCGATATAACCAACATTGACCTAACCACCGATTCTCAGGTTCTGGGCTCAAAAGCAATTAATAACATCATTACAGCAGGGAATTTTATTTATCTTCTTACTGATTTTGGACTAATAAAGATGGATGCGCAAACCTACGCGGTCACGGAAACGGTAAGAGAGTTAGGTGCAGGTAGTGATGCATTGACAGTTCACCAAGGAGCTATACTTGGCGACTCTATATTTTTAGCCACGGCAGAAGGCATTTTAGCTACTGATTTAATTAATAACATAAACATGGCCGATCCTAACTCCTGGAAGCGTTTTGACATAGCTGAAGGTTTGTTTGAAGATGATTTTCAATTCATTGTCAATTTTCAGAATGGATTGTTAGCAGGATCTGCCGGCCAAGGTATTTACAGATATAGCAACGGATGGTCTGAAGAAGATATATTAAGTGAGGAGAACTTTATAAGAGCGAAAGTGTCAGATCAGCAGATTTCTATAGTGACGGAGTCAGGTGCTTATGTGCTTGATCCTGGTCTGAACGTAATACCTGTTCAGAATGATGGAATATCTGAAGTCCTGGATCTGGTAACACTAAACAATAACTTCTACGTAGCCGATAGTGAGAATGGTACCTTGAGGCTTTTAGAAGGAGAAATTGAATCCATTTTACCATCTGGTCCGGTATCTAATGATGTATTTCGGCTCTCTCATCAGACCAATGGAATGTACGGCTTTGCCGGCGGCTTTAATGGAGCAATAAGACCAAACGGGCAAAAAGGAGCGTTTTATTTATTTAACAATGGTACGTGGAAAAGTACTGAGAGTGATTCCGATCTTCCTTTTGAAGATGTGGTGGATGGAGTTTACCAAAATACTCAGAGCAGAACAGTCCTTGCGTTAGCTGGTCAAGGTTTATTAATAATAAATGAAGATGGATCAAGAGAAATCATTGACGATGATACTCCGGGAGCTACATTAGTGAATATAGATAACACTGACAAAGGAGTGATAGTACCCTCACTACATGCTGAACCAGATGGAATTTGGCTGCTTAACTCCGATACGCTCAATCCACTTCATTTTTATTCTAATGATAATACCTGGTCTGCTTTTCCTTTAGCAGATGATGAAGTTTATGAGATAACAGGGGATAGTCGTCAGTTGTATATGCTCAGTAGGCGTGGAATTGTTGTTTTTGAAAAAAGCTCGGGCAGTAGCCGCTTACTTACCACTACCTCAGGAGAAGGTGGCCTCACAGGTAATAGTGTTAGTGTCGTCGCGATAGACCGTGAGGGCCTGATCTGGGTAGGTACAGATGAAGGCATTTCGGTTCTTACCAACCCTTTCGCTCTAATGGAGGGAGCCGTAGATGCCGTGGAGCCTGTCTTTGAAAATAGGCTGCTTTTAAGTGAGGAGAATATTACGGCTATAGCTGTTGACGGAGGTAACAGAAAATGGATTGGTACTAACTCTGGAGCCTGGCTGTTTAACCCGCAAGCTGACAGGCAGTTATTCAATTTTACCATTGATAATAGCCCTTTATCCAATAACCGCATTATAGATATTGAAATAGATCCAATTACAGGCGAAGTCTTTTTTGCCACCGAAGCAGGTATTATTTCATATCGTGAAGGTGCCACTCGGACCTCCGATACTCATAGTGAAGTCAAAGTTTTCCCGAATCCTGTAACAGCTGATTTCGTAGGAACCGTAGGCATCTCAGGCCTGGCGGAAGATGTGCAAATTAGAATTACAGATGCAAGTGGAAAATTGATTTGGCGAACCCGAGCTGCCGGCGGTACAGCTACATGGAATGCTCGAGACTATAACGGTAACCGAGCTGCTTCCGGGATATATTATATCTTTAGCTCGGACGATGCAGGAGAAGAAACGTTTTTGGGTAAAATAGCCGTGGTAAACTGAATGTCAGCTACCGATCTCTTACTTAACTCAGGTTTGTTTCTATACAGCGAACCAAACGTATACTTAACTAAGGTCTATGTCTTTACAAACTATGTTTTGCCCTATTCCACCTAATCTTGCCCTCAGAAACGTTCAAAGTACTCTTCTTTTTCATTTGTTTAAGTCAAAATGCTAGTTAAAACTAGAGGGCTAGTCTTCAAAAATTTCAAATACAGGGATACTTCAATTATAGTGAAGGTCTTAACTGAGCAACTTGGTGTTCAAACCTACGTGGTAAACGGAGTTCGTAGTAAAAAGGCGAATACTAAAATAGCTCTTTACCAACCACTCACCTTTCTGGACCTGGTGGTATACTCTAAGCCTAACACTGATATTCATCGCATTTCAGAAGCTAAATGTTTGGAGCCTTACCACACCATACCTTATGATATTAAGAAATCAGCTATCGCAGTATTTCTCGCTGAGGTGCTTTATAAATGCATCAAAGAAGAGGAAGAATGTATAGCACTATTCAATTTTCTACATTCCTCTATTTTCAGCTTAGATACCCTGAAAGATAAATTTGAAGATTTTCACCTACAGTTTCTTTATAGGCTTTCGAATTACTTAGGATTTGGGATGGGTGAATCGTTATCTATTCTTGATCAGGAGATCATCGATACTTTAGAATCAGACTATTCTAGTAAGCATGTGCTTCCGGGTCAATTAAGAAGGAATACATTAAGAGTAATAATGGATTTTTACAAAACGCATATTGATAATTTCGGAGAGGTTAGGTCGCTCACTGTTTTAAAGGAGGTTTTATCCTAATGACATCTGTGCAAAATTTTCTAACCACTATTTGATTCCTGATTTAGTATTTCTATCTTTGCAGTCCTTTTGCTAAAAAATCACAGAAGGAGAGGCAATTATTTGCTCAAACTAATAACAGAATGTCTGGTATAATAGGTAAAAAAATCGGTATGACTAGTGTCTACGGTGCCAATGGAAATAACATTCCATGCACAGTGATAGAAGCTGGTCCTTGCGTAGTGACGCAAGTGAAGAACGAAGAGACTGATGGCTATACGGCTGTTCAGTTAGGCTATGGGGAGCGGAAAGAAAAGAACACTCCCAAAGCTTTGTTAGGACATTTCCAAAAGGCTCAAACTACTCCAAAGAAGGAGGTAGTAGAATTTAGGGATTTCCGAGTTGAATTTGAGGGCGGTATCCAGTTAGGACAGGAAATCAGTCTTTCAGATGTATTTGAGGAAGGCGATTTCGTAGATGCGATCGGTACTTCTAAAGGTAAAGGATTCCAAGGTGTAGTTAAACGCCATGGTTTTGGTGGTGTAGGTCAACGAACTCATGGCCAGCATAATCGTGAGAGAGCTCCCGGTTCAATTGGTGGTGCTTCTTATCCGGCAAGAGTGTTTAAAGGAATGCGCATGGCAGGAAGAACCGGTGGTGATCGAGTAAAAGTACTTAACCTTCAAGTAGTAAAGATCGTACCGGAGAAAAATCTGGTTCTCGTCAGTGGGTCTGTACCAGGAGCAAATAATTCAACTGTAATACTCGAGAAATAATGGACGTAGCAGTAGTAAAACATAGCGGTGAAGATACCGGGAGAAAAGTATCTCTCTCTAAAGAGGTATATGGCATTGAGCCGAATGATCATGCTATTTATCTAGATGTTAAGCAATACTTAGCCAATCAGCGACAGGGAACGCATAAGTCTAAGGAACGTGCGGAAATTGTAGGTTCTACAAAAAAGATAAAGAAACAAAAAGGTACGGGTACCGCTCGTGCTGGTAGTATTAAATCTCCGATTTTCAAAGGAGGAGGCCGCGTGTTTGGTCCACAGCCTAGGGATTATTCATTTAAGCTGAATAAAAAGCTAAAGGCGTTAGCGAGAAAGTCTGCGTTGACATATAAGGCTAAAGATAAGAGTATAAGTATTATTGAAGATTTCTCTTTCGAGGCTCCAAAAACGAAAGAGTACATTAATATGTTAAACGCTCTTTCTGTTGCTGATAAAAAAACACTTTTAGTACTGGGTGAGGCTGATAAGAATATAGTGTTAAGTAGCAGGAATATCAAGAATGCCAACACGGTGACGGCGGATAGCATCAATACTTACCATTTATTGAACGCTGACAGGCTTATCCTAAGTGAAAGTTCGGTAGAGAAAATCAATAACTTACTAAAAAATTAATCATGGGAATATTAGTAAGGCCACTTGTTACGGAAAAAGTATCTGCTCTAAACGAAAAGGGAAAATACGGATTCATTGTTGATCGCAAAGCGAACAAGGTAGAGATAAAAAAAGCTGTAGAAAAGATGTATAGCGTTACGGTTGAAGACGTGAATACAATGAACTATCTCGGAAAGAAAAAATCGAGATACACAAAATCAAAAATTATTACGGGTAGAACGGCATCTTTTAAAAAGGCAGTGGTAACAGTTGCTGATGGAGATGTCATTGATTTCTACGGAGAAATATAATTAGGGAGAAATGGCAATAAAGAAAATGAGACCGGTAACACCGGGTCAACGATACAGAGTGGCGCCAGCGTTCACTGAGATCACTACAGCCACTCCTGAAAAGTCACTCACGGTGACCAAAAAGAAAAGTGGCGGTAGAAACAATACTGGCAAAATGACTATGCGCTACATGGGCGGTGGTCACAAGCAGAAAGTAAGAACCGTTGATTTTAAAAGAAACAAATTTGATATTCCTGCTACTGTAAAAACTATTGAGTATGATCCTACCAGATCAGCTCGAATAGCCCTTTTGTTTTATGCAGATGGAGCGAAAGCATATATTATTGCACCTGAAGGTTTATCAGTAGGTCAAAAAGTGATTTCAGGAGAAAGTGTAGCACCGGAAGTGGGTAATACGCTACCAATTAGTAAAATTCCTCTCGGTACTATTATTCACAATGTGGAGCTAAAACCTGGTAAGGGTGGCTCTATTGCGAGAAGCGCGGGATCATATGTTCAGTTGACAGCGCGCGAGGGAAAATATGCTACGGTTAAGCTTCCTTCTGGCGAGACCAGACGTGTTTTGGTTACTTGTTTAGCGACCATAGGATCTGTCTCCAATTCCGATCACATGAATGTGAGTTTAGGAAAAGCGGGAAGAAAAAGATGGTTAGGTAGGCGGCCACGAACCCGTGGAGTAGCTATGAACCCTGTCGATCATCCCATGGGTGGTGGAGAAGGTAAATCTTCCGGGGGCCACCCGAGATCTAGAACAGGGCTTTTAGCGAAGGGCAAGAAAACCCGGGCACCTAAGAAATATTCGAATAATCTAATCATAAGTAGAGGTAAAAAATAATGGCTAGATCACTAAAAAAAGGACCTTATATTGATTTCAGGCTAGAAAAAAAGGTCGATGCCATGAATGAATCGGGAAAAAAATCAGTCATTAAGACTTGGTCCAGAAGATCAATGATCTCCCCGGATTTTGTAGGACACACGTTCGCGGTACATAATGGTAATAAGTTCATTCCTGTCTATGTCACCGAAAACATGGTAGGGCACAAATTAGGAGAGTTTTCTCCTACGAGGAACTTTAGAGGGCACGTGGGTAAAAAAGATAAAGGCAGACGATAATTATGGAAGCAGTAGCTAAACTTAATAATGTGCCTACCTCACCGAGAAAGATGAGGATGGTAGCTGACCTGATTAGAGGTGAAAAAGTAAGTCGGGCATTGAATATATTGAAATTTGAGCCTAAGGAAGGTGCCGCTCGTCTGGAGAAGTTATTACTCTCTGCAATCTCTAACTGGCAGCTAAAAAATGAAGATTTGGATCTTGAAGATGCCGACCTTTTTGTAAAAGAGATTCGAGTAGATGGCGGTCGGATATTAAAGAGGTTAAGACCAGCGCCGCAGGGAAGAGCACACAGAATAAGAAAACGATCTAACCATGTTACTTTAATTCTGGACAGTGCAATACCAGTTCAGGAAGTAGTGGAAACTGAAGACAATAAAGAAGAAAACTAATGGGACAGAAAGTAAACCCAATTGCATTTAGGTTAGGTATTGTTAGAGGATGGGATTCTGCCTGGTATGGTGGAAATGACTTTTCTGACAAGCTCGTAGAAGATCATAAGATCAGAAAATATGTCAAAGCGCGAATCCCTAAAGGTGGCATTTCTAAAGTGGTCATCGAGCGAACTTTGAAGAGGATTACACTTACTGTTCATACGGCTCGTCCTGGTGTCGTGATTGGAAAAGGTGGAGCCGAAGTAGACAAGATTAAGGAAGAGTTGAAAAAGCTTACTGGAAAGGATGTTCAAATCAATATTTTCGAGATAAAGCGTCCTGAGCTAGATGCAAAGTTAGTCGGTGAGTCCGTTGCTCAACAACTTCAAGCACGGATTTCTTATCGAAGAGCTATGAAGCAGGCTATAGCATCGGCTATGCGCGTAGGGGCTGAAGGCATTAAGATCAAAGTAGGTGGACGTTTAGGTGGCGCTGAAATGGCAAGAACGGAACAATATAAAGATGGTAGAATTCCGCTACATACGCTAAGAGCTGATATAGATTATGCCGTTAGCGAGGCCAATACAGTGTACGGAAAAATAGGAATCAAAGTCTGGATTTTTAAAGGTGAAGTATACGGCAAGCGTGACCTTTCCCCAAATATCGGTCAAGGTGGTAATAATCAAGGTAACCGAGGGGGTAGAAAACGTCCGGAGGCAGGAGCTGCGAAACGTAGAAGATCTAATTAATTAAGGGTAATAAAGCATTTAAATAATGTTACAGCCAAAAAGAGTAAAGTTTAGAAAAAAGCAAAAAGGACGCATAAAGGGCATCGCCCAGAGAGGTCATACTATATCGTTCGGTGCTTTTGGTATAAAAGCCCTTGAGCCGGGCTGGATCACTTCACGTCAGATAGAGGCGGCAAGGATCGCCATGACCAGAGCGATGAAAAGGGAAGGTCAGGTATGGATACGAATATTTCCTGATAAACCTGTAACTAAAAAGCCAGCTGAAGTTCGAATGGGTAAAGGTAAAGGAGCTCCGGAGTATTGGGTAGCTGTGGTAAAGCCGGGAACAATCTTATTCGAGGCAGGTGGTGTAAAAATGGAGTTGGCGAAAGAAGCACTTCGTTTGGCACAGCAGAAGCTTCCTATCAAAACGAAATTTGTAGTACGTAGAGATTACGTTGAATAAGTAAACAAATGAAAAATTCAGAAATACGAGCATTAAGTCTGGAAGAACTACAGCAAAAACTGGCGGGTGAGAAGGAAGCTTATCAAAAGTTGACTTTTGCACATGCCATTTCACCTGTAGAGAATCCTATGAGAATTAAAGAATTGCGTAAACTCATTGCGCGACTTAATACAGAATTGCGAGCGAAACAACTTGCGAAATAAGTAAGCATGGAAGCAAGAAAACTAAGAAAAGAAAGAATTGGCCAGGTTACGAGTAATAAAATGGAGAAATCCATAACTGTAGCCGTCCACCGTAAAGAAAAGCATCCGATTTACGGAAAATTTGTTAATAAAACCACCAAATTCACTGCTCACGATGAGAAGAATGAGTGTGGTATCGGAGACACTGTTAGAATCATGGAAACAAGACCTTTGAGCAAGCAAAAGCGCTGGAGGTTGGTAGAAATCGTAGAAAAAGCGAAATAAATGGTACAGCAAGAATCAAGATTGGGAGTTGCTGATAACAGTGGTGCAAAGGAGGTCCTTTGTATCCGTGTTTTAGGTGGTACAGGTAAAAAGTACGCTTCCGTAGGAGATAAAATTATAGTGTCCGTAAAAACGGCTATGTCTTCAAGCAGTTTGAAAAAAGGTACGGTGTCTCGGGCTGTCGTGGTGAGAACAAAGAAAGAGGTGAGACGAAAAGACGGTTCCTACATTAGGTTTGAAGACAACGCGGCGGTTTTACTTACGGCAAATGATGAACCTAGAGGTACCCGTATTTTCGGTCCCGTGGCCAGAGAGCTTCGTGAGAAGCAGTTTATGAAAATTGTGTCACTCGCCCCTGAAGTAATATAATTATGGCTAGTAAGAAATTGCATCTAAAAAAAGGAGATACGGTGAAAGTTATCTCCGGCAATAGCAAAGGTAAAACCGGTAAAGTTTTAGAGGTTATAATGGCTAAAGATAGAGCTATTATTGAAGGTGTAAATGTGGTAACTAAACACATAAAACCTTCGGCAGAAAACCCAGAAGGCGGTATAGAGAAAACAGAGGCTTCTGTTCATATCAGTAACCTAATGGTAGTTGATCCTTCAACTGGTGAAGCTACGCGAATTGGTCGGAAATTGAATGATAAGAACAAGTTGCAGAGATATTCCAAAAAAACAGGAGAATTCATTTAAGATGGCAGCACCTAGATTAAAGGATAAATACACGAAAGAGATAGTACCGGCTTTGAAAGATAAATTCCAGTACTCATACGTTATGCAAGTGCCTAAGATTGAAAAAATATGCCTGAATAAAGGTATTGGCGCGGCAGTGGCAGACAAAAAATTGGTCGACACCGGGGTGGAGGAGTTATCTATGATTACGGGTCAGAAAGCAGTTCCCACCTTATCGAAGAAATCCATATCAAATTTTAAGCTTCGTGATGGAATGCCCATTGGAGCAAAAGTTACGTTGAGAGGTGAGAAAATGTATGAATTTATGGATCGTCTAATGACGGTTGCATTACCACGCGTTCGGGATTTCAGAGGCATTAGTGATAAGGGTTTTGATGGTAGAGGTAATTATACCCTCGGAGTGAAAGAACAAATCATCTTCCCCGAGATCAGTATTGATAAGGTAAACCGTATCAATGGAATGGATATTACATTTGTGACATCTGCTGATTCAGATGAGGAAAGTTATGAATTGCTGAAGGCGTTTGGAATGCCATTCACCAGCAAAAACTAATAAATTATGGCAAGAAAAGCGGTTATAGCAAGAGAACGAAAAAGAGAAAAACTGGTAGCACGGTACGCAGCGAAAAGGCAAGCTCTAAAAGAAGCCGGAGACTATGAAGGCCTTGATAAATTACCTCGTAATTCGTCACCGGTAAGATTGCATAATAGATGCAAGCTCACGGGTAGGCCAAAAGGCTATATGAGAAAATTTGGTATTTCCAGGGTGACGTTTAGAGAAATGGCGTCAGATGGCAAAATACCAGGTGTTACTAAAGCGAGCTGGTAAAAGTTTCGCTTTAATTTTGATCGATAAAATAGTTACGTATCTTTGCAGGCCGTTTCGAACGGTGGGTAATTTTACTAGATAGAATAAAAGAAATGACTGATCCGATTGCTGATTATCTTACACGGTTGAGAAATGCGATGAAAGCAAAACATCGCGTTTTAGACATACCTGCTTCTAATGTAAAGAAGGAGATCACGAAAGTATTGCACGAAAAGGGTTATATATTAAATTACAAGTTTGAAGACACTGAGAATCATCAAGGTAACATCAAAATTGCACTTAAGTATCACCCGGAAACAAAAAAACCAGCGATCTATCACTTGGAAAGAATAAGTAAGCCAGGTTTACGAAAGTATTCTCCTTCAGATTCTCTCCCTCGTGTGCTGAACGGAATGGGAGTGGCTATTTTGTCTACCTCGAAAGGAGTGATCACGGATAAAGAAGCCAGAGATATGAATGTAGGTGGTGAAGTTTTGTGCTACGTATATTAATTAATTTAAAATGTCACGAATAGGGAAAAAACCAATCAAGCTTTCAGAGGGCATAAACTATACATTTGACCAAGAGAAAGGTGAAGTATTAGTGAAGGGTCCGAAAGGAGAGCTAAAACAAATGATAGATCCTGCTTTCAAATTGGTTGAAAATGAAGGCGAATTGACAATTGAGCGACCTACCGAGCAGAAAAGACACAAGGCATTGCATGGCTTATATCGTTCATTGATCAATAATATGGTAACGGGCGTAACGGAGGGTTTTAAGAATGAACTAGAGCTGGTAGGTGTTGGTTATAAAGCCTCAGTACAAAACAATGTTTTAGAACTAAGCCTGGGTTATTCACATAATATTTGGCTGTCTGTACCTACAGAATTAAAGGTAACAACCTTAACAGAGAAGGGAAAAAATCCGATAGTAACGTTAGAAGGTTCAGATAAACAATTATTGGGTCAGGTTACTGCTAAAATCAGGTCATTGAGAAAAGTAGAGCCATACAAAGGCAAAGGAATTCGATTTGTGGGTGAGCAAATACGACGAAAAGCTGGTAAACAAGCTGCTAAATAGGTAAGATATGTCATTTAATAAATACGCAAGAAGACTCCGTATCAAAAAGGGGATACGCAATAAGATCGAAGGTACAGCTGAAAAACCTCGTCTATCAGTTTTCAAGAGTAATAAAGCAATATATGCTCAAATCATTGATGACTCAAAGGGTCACACCGTAATGGCGGCTTCATCATCAGAGTTAGGTGAAAAAGGAGTAACGATAGAAGTATCTAAAGAAGTAGGGAAAAAATTGGCGGAAAAAGCAGTGGCGAGTGGTGTGGAGCGAATAGTGTTCGATAGAAATGGCTATATCTACCATGGAAAAATAAAGGCTTTGGCTGAAGGTGCCAGAGAGGGAGGTTTAAAATTTTAAGTCATGTCTCAAAGTAACATAAGATCAGTAAAGGCGAGCGAAATAGACCTAAAAGAAAAGGTTGTTGCTATTAAACGCGTTGCTAAAGTGGTTAAGGGCGGTAGAAGATTTAGTTTTTCTGCCATTGTTGTTGTTGGTGATGGTGCTGGAGTTGTGGGTTATGGATTAGGTAAGGCCAACGAGGTAACGGATGCCATCGCGAAAGGGATTGACGACGCAAAGAAAAATTTGGTTCAAGTACCAGTGATTAAAGGTACCGTCCCGCACGAAGCTATAGGTAAGTTTGGAGGTGGTTTTGTTTTATTGAAACCTGCCGCACCGGGTACAGGTGTAATTGCTGGTGGTGCGATGCGAGCGGTATTGGAAAGTGCAGGTGTTCACAATGTTTTGGCTAAATCCAAGGGTTCTTCAAACCCACATAATGTAGTGAAAGCTACTTTTGATGCGTTAACGAATATGCGTGATGCGTACACAGTAGCAGAAACCAGAGGTATATCACTCTCTCAAGTGTTTAATGGATAATATGATGGGAAAAGTTCGAATATCACAAATTAGAAGTACTATCAAACGACCGGAGCGACAAAAAAGAACTATAAAGGCGCTTGGACTTGGAAAGATCAATCGAAGCGTGGAGGTTGAGTTAACTCCACAGATCGCTGGAATGATTAATAAGGTAAGCCATCTGGTTGCTGTAAAGGAATTATAAGATGAAACTAAATACATTAAAGCCTGCAAAAGGTTCTGTAAAAGCTGGGAAGCGAATAGGTAGAGGACAAGGCTCAGGGAGAGGTGGTACCTCCACAAGAGGACATAAAGGTGCCAAGTCTAGATCTGGCTACTCTCAGAAACTAGGTTTTGAAGGTGGACAGATGCCTCTTCAACGACGTGTCCCTAAGTTTGGTTTCAGAAATCCTAACAGAGTTGAATATAAGGCGATAAATCTAGCTGCCTTAGAAACTCTGGTACAGAAGACCAAGGCCAAGGTAGTTGATATAGAATTAATTATATCTAATGGACTAGCTGGAAAGAATGATAAAATAAAAATTCTTGGAAACGGGGAATTGAAATCTAAAGTGGATGTAACTGCTCATGCGTTTTCAGCTTCAGCGACTAAAGCAATTGAAGACGCTGGAGGACAAGCTACCCAACTGTAGTAATGAAGAAATTTATAAATACCATAAAGAATATTTTTTCAATTGAAGACTTAAGAGTCAGAATACTCAATACTATTGGGTTTTTGATTGTGTTTAGGCTGGGTTCTTTTATTGTTATTCCGGGTATTGATGCTGAGGCACTTGGCAATGCTGCGCAAGGTGGTATTTTTGATTTATTGAATACCTTTTTGGGTGGATCTTTTAGTAGAGCGTCTATTTTCGCTTTAGGTATTATGCCCTACATTTCGGCCTCTATTGTTATTCAACTATTAACGGTAGCCGTACCTTATTTTCAAAAGCTTCAAAAAGAGGGAGACTCCGGACGAAAGAGATTAACTCAAATTACACGTGTACTCACCATTGCTATCACAGCGGCACAGGGTGGCAGTTATTTGGCTACTACTGTTCCTGCGGAGGCCATTATGTATCCTTCTGCGTTTTTCAATGTATTTTCCGTGGTGATCCTGATTACAGGAACGATGTTCTGTATGTGGTTAGGGGAGCGAATCACGGATAAAGGTATAGGCAACGGTATATCTATGCTGATCATGATCGGTATAATTTCCAGGTTCCCGGCCTCTATCTGGTATGAGTTCGTAGAAGATAAAGGACTGAATGGTGCATTGATGTCAGTTTTAGAGATTGTAGCCCTGTTTTTTGTAGTAATGGCTACAGTAGCATTAGTTCAAGCAACAAGACGAATTCCTATTCAATACGCAAAGCAGGTTATTGGTAATAAGCTTTATGGGGGTAAAAGAGATTATATTCCATTGAAAGTGAATGCATCAGGTGTAATGCCTATAATTTTTGCACAGGCTTTAATGTTTATTCCATCCATGATTGCAGGGTTATGGAGAGATAGTGAGATCGGTGCTTATATTGGATCCACTTTCAGTGATCCTTATTCTTGGCAGTATAATCTTTTATTTGGAATATTAATTCTGATTTTTACTTTCTTCTACACGGCCATCACCGTCAACCCGAATGATATTGCAGATAACTTGAAAAGAAACGGAGGCTTTATACCTGGCATTAAACCCGGGAAACAGACTTCAGAATTTATTGATCAGATATTAACAAAAATTACTTTACCTGGGTCGATATTTTTGGCCCTAATAGCCATCATACCTGCATTTGCTGTGCAAGCGGGAGTCAGTGCGAATTTTGCTCAATTTTATGGTGGTACATCGTTACTGATTATGGTAGGTGTTATATTGGATACATTACAACAGATAGAAAGTTATCTTTTAATGCGTCATTATGAAGGCATGATGAAGTCAGGTAAAGTGAAAGGACGTTCTCAAATTGCTGCGGCTTAAGGCCCAATGGTTAAATATAAGACCAGGGAAGAGGTTGAAATAATAAAGGAGAGTGCGCAAATTTTAGGAAAAGCGCACGGTGAGGTAGCTAAACATATCAAGCCAGGGGTAACTACTCTTAAACTTGATACGATAGCTGAAGAGTTTATTAGAGATCATGGAGGTTTACCTTCATTTAAAAACTTTAATGGATTTCCTTCATCACTTTGTATTTCCTTAAATGAAAATGTAGTTCATGGTTTTCCAAGCGAATATGAACTTAAAGAAGGAGATATAATCTCGGTTGATTGTGGAGTTTTTTATAAGGGATTCCATAGCGATTCAGCATATACTTATCCAATAGGTCAAGTATCTTCTGAGATCGAGCAACTGTTAAGAGTGACAAAAGAGTCACTTTATAAAGGAATTGAAAAGGCTGTTTATGGTAATCGAATGGGCGATGTAGCCTATGCGATCCAGCATTATGTAGAAGGCTTCGGCTATGGTATAGTTCGTGAATTAGTAGGACATGGAGTAGGACGAGACCTTCACGAAAGCCCTGAAGTACCAAATTACGGCAAACGGGGAAAGGGACCTATCCTTAAAGACGGATTGGTTATTGCCATAGAGCCGATGATTAATCTTGGTTCAAGAAAGGTGGTACAAGAGGCCGATGGATGGACTATAAGAACAGCAGATCGTGAACCTTCCGCTCATTATGAGCATACGGTGGCGGTATTTAAAGAAAAAACAGAGGTTCTAACGACCCATAAGTATATAGAGGAAAATTTTAAATTTTAGTATGGCTAAGCAACAGTCTATAGAGCAAGATGGAACGATTACAGAGGCACTTTCTAACGCTATGTTCAGGGTAGAGTTAGAAAATGGTCATGAAGTGGTTGCGCACATCTCGGGCAAAATGCGGATGCATTATATTAAAATTTTGCCGGGTGACAAAGTGAAATTGGAAATGTCGCCTTATGATTTAACAAAAGGGCGAATTGTTTATCGCTATAAATAAAAGACAATGAAAGTAAGAGCGTCAGTTAAAAAGCGTAGCGCTGATTGTAAGATAATCAGAAGAAAAGGAAAGGTCTACGTTATCAACAAGAAAAATCCACGATTTAAACAAAGACAAGGCTGATATGGCACGTATAGCAGGAGTAGATATCCCGGACAACAAAAGAGGTGAGATAGCCTTGACCTATATATATGGTATAGGAAGAAGTGCTGCCCAAAAGATTCTTAGTGAAGCTGAAATAGACTGGAGTAAGAAAGTAAAGGATTGGACAGATGATGAATCTAATACTATTCGAAGTATTATTAGTGAAAACTTCAAAGTAGAAGGGGTCTTAAAATCAGAAGTTCAACTGAGTATCAAACGCCTGTTGGATATTGGATGTTACCGTGGTTTACGTCACAGAAAAAGTTTGCCCGTAAGAGGTCAGCGAACCAAAAATAATTCTAGAACGCGAAAGGGCAAGAGAAAGACAGTGGCTAATAAGAAGAAGGCTACCAAATAATAAGTCGTTAGTAAGTTAAGAAATGGCACAAAAGAGAAAAGATAAGGCAAAGAAAAGAGTCGTTAATGTAGAGGCGATTGGTCAGGCACATATAAAGGCTTCGTTCAACAATATCATCATTTCGATGACAAATACTACCGGTCAGGTAATTTCTTGGGCTTCTGCTGGAAAAATGGGTTTCAAAGGTTCTAAAAAGAATACCCCTTATGCTGCGCAGATGGCAGCACAGGATTGTGCGCAGAAAGCTTATGATCTGGGATTAAGAAAAGTAGAGGTTTTCGTTAAAGGCCCTGGAGCAGGTCGAGAATCAGCTATTAGAACCATCCAGAATACTGGAATAGAGGTAACCACGATAAAGGATGTAACTCCTTTGCCACATAATGGCTGTCGTCCTCCTAAAAGAAGAAGAGTTTAATTAGCAAGAGAAAAGCATTTAGATAATGGCAAGATATAGAGGTCCAAAAACCAAGATCGCTAGACGATTCAACGAACCTATCTTTGGTGCGAGTAAAGCGCTCCAGAAAAAAAGTTATCCTCCTGGCCAGCACGGTAGAAATAGGAGAAGAAAACAGTCTGAATATGCCATACAGTTAGGTGAAAAACAAAAGGCGAAATATACTTACGGCGTTTTAGAGCGTCAATTTGCTAATCTGTTTGATCGTGCCTCGCGTAAATCAGGTATTACAGGAGAAATCCTTTTGCAATTGTTAGAGGCCAGGCTTGATAATATCATTTTTAGATTAGGTGTAGCCCCAACGCGGAGAGCGGCAAGACAGCTGGTTTTACACAAACACATTACTGTAAATGGTACTATTGTGAA
Source organism: Bacteroidota bacterium (assembly GCA_039199635.1). GTDB lineage: Bacteria > Bacteroidota > Bacteroidia > Cytophagales > Cyclobacteriaceae > Fulvivirga. Next base: position 26,784 of record JBCCSU010000002.1, read on the forward strand.
TATTCCTTCTTTCAGTGTGAGAGTAGGTGACATTATAGCAGTAAGGGAGCGTTCTAAATCACTTGAAGTAGTGACAGATAGCCTTACTTCTAATGCTCAAAACAGATTTCCTTGGTTAGAATGGGATGGGGCAGAATTAAGTGGTAAAGTAGTGGCGATGCCTCAACGGGATGAAATCCCTGAAAATATCAACGAACAGTTGATTGTAGAACTTTACTCTAAATAGATTTTAATAATAAACACAGTCCTGACATGGAGTTAGGACTTCAACTTTAAAAAGCTGAAACTACTATGTCGATTTTAGCATTTCAAATGCCAGATAAGGTCGCAATGGAAAAAGCAGATGATTTCCGTGGCCTTTTTACATTTAAACCTCTTGAAAAAGGATATGGTGTGACCATAGGTAACGCCTTGAGAAGAATTTTACTTTCTTCTCTAGAAGGTTACGCCATAACAGGGATAAAGGTACCTGGTGTTCTTCACGAGTTCTCCACCATTGAAGGTGTAGTAGAAGACGTATCCGAAATCATTTTGAATCTTAAAATGGTAAGATTTAAAAAAGTAGGTGAGTCTTTTGACAATAAAATCACTGTTTCCATTAAAAATCAGAAGGAATTCAAAGCCGGTGATATCGCAAATGCTACTTCTGCTTTTGAAATCCTTAATCCTGACCTTGTAATCTGCAATCTTGATGAATCAGTTGAGATGGAGATTGAGCTAAGCATAGAAAAAGGTAGAGGTTATTTGCCTGCCGAAGAAAATAAGCCGGTAGAACAAGTGTTCGGATTTATTCCTATTGATGCCATATTTACACCAATCAAAAACGTAAAATATAGTATTGAGAATACGCGTGTTGAGCAAAAGACAGATTACGAGCAGCTGGTTATCGATATCGAAACAGATGGTTCTATACATCCGGAGAAGGCGCTTGAAGGTGCTGCACATATTTTAATTCAGCATTTCATGCTGTTTTCTGATAAGTCTATTGAGCTAGAAACCGATAAGGGTGGTGAAATAGAGCAGGTAGATGAAGAAATGCTTCATATGCGCAAGCTTCTAAAAACCTCTCTAAATGATTTAGACCTATCGGTGAGAGCTTACAATTGCCTAAAAGCGGCAGACGTTAAAACCTTAGGGGATCTAGTAAGACTAGAGATTTCAGATATGATGAAGTTTAGAAACTTTGGAAAGAAATCTTTAGCGGAATTAGAGCAATTAGTACAAGACAAAAGTTTGACTTTCGGTATGGATTTGTCGAAATACAAGCTTGATGAAGAATAAGTGAGATGAGACACGGAAAGAGATTTAATCATTTGGGAAGAACAGCCCCTCACAGAAAGTCGATGCTTTCAAATATGGCTACTTCCCTGATTATGAATAAACGGATAACCACTACAGTGGCTAAGGCCAAGGCACTTAGAAAGTATGTTGAGCCTATCCTAACAAAGGCAAAGGATGATACTACACACTCTAGGCGAGTAGTTTTTTCCTATTTGAATGATAAGAATTCGGTCAAAACCCTTTTTGATGAGGTGGCGGAAAAAATTGCCGATCGACCCGGTGGGTATACCCGGATATTAAAGACAGGTAATCGGCTGGGAGATAACGCAGATATGTGTATCATCGAGTTGGTGGATTACAATGAATTATTGCTTGGCGAGGCACCTAAGAAATCTAAAACAAGAAGAAGTAGAAGGGGCAAAGGTGGAGCAGCCGCAAGTAACGCGGATAACACCGAAACCAAAGCAGTTACTGAAGTAGCCGAGGTCGAAGAAAGCGTTTCCGAAGAACCAAAAGAAGTGGTTGAAGAATCAAAAGAAGCAACTGTGGCTACTGAGGCAACTGAAGTAGTAGAAGCAGACATTGTGGTGGAAGAAACGTCAGAGACGGAGTCAACTGAAAAGAGCGTTGAAGAAGATCAAGCGGTAAGTTCTGAAGAAACTGAATCTACCGAGGAAAACGAGAAAACTGAAAAAGACAAAGATGCAGAGAAATAAACTGCCTGGTCTACTATAAAATTGAAGGGATTGGATTTATACCTGATCCCTTTTTTTATTTTTGCTCACAGCAAAATCCAAGTCTCAACATATGAAAATGTTATCCAAAGAGCCCGCCTACCTATTACTAGAAGACGGTACCTTCTTTGAAGGTACTGCCATAGGAAAAAAAGGTACCAGTGGTGGTGAGATATGCTTTAATACGGGAATGACAGGATATCAAGAGATATACACAGATCCGTCTTACACTGGTCAAATCATTGTCAACACTACTTCTCACATTGGTAATTACGGTACGTTAACTGAAGAGCAGGAATCCGGAAGTCCTACTATTAGCGGCATTGTGGTGAACGAATATGCCCAGCTGCATAGTCGTGAAACGGCAGATTCCAGTCTTCAGGATTACTTGGAGAAACATGATGTGGTAGGCATAGCTGATGTAGATACCCGAATGCTAGTGAGACACATCAGAAGTAAGGGTGCCATGAATGCTATAATTTCTTCTGACCTTCCGGAAAACGAACTCAAGAATAGGTTGGAAAAGGTGCCATCGATGGAAGGGTTAGAGCTTTCTTCAAAGGTTTGTGCCACAGAATCATACCTTATCGGTGATGAAAACAGTTCGATTAAGGTAGCGGTGTTGGATCTAGGTATAAAAGCAAGTATTCTTAAAAATTTGAGTGATCGAGGTGCTTGGTGCAAAGTGTTTCCGGCAAAAACAAGTTTTGCCGAAATGCAAAGTTGGTCACCAGATGGCTGTTTTATCTCCAATGGTCCAGGTGACCCTGCCGTGATGGATTATGCTGTTGAAACTGTGAAAGATATTTTGGAAGCAGATCTTCCACTCTTCGGAATTTGCCTGGGGCATCAAATTATAGCTAGAGCTTGTGGTATATCTACATATAAAATGCACCATGGGCATCGTGGATTGAATCATCCTGTAAAGAATCTGGTGTCTGGGTTGAGTGAGGTAACATCACAAAATCATGGTTTTGTCATCTCCGAAGAAGATGCAAATCATTCAGAACTCGTGGAAGTGACACATGTTCATTTGAATGATGATACCATTGCAGGCATTAAAATTAAAAATAAGAATGCCTTTGCGGTACAGTACCACCCGGAATCATCTCCCGGACCACATGATTCACGTTATCTTTTTGATCAATTTATTCAATTAATTAAAGACAATAAATAAAATGAGTTTAATAGAAAGCGTATACGCACGCCAAATTCTGGATTCTCGGGGAAACCCAACGGTTGAAGTAGATGTAGTTACTGAAAATGGCATTGTAGGCAGGGCTGCGGTGCCTTCTGGGGCTTCCACAGGAAAACATGAAGCGGTAGAGCTTCGTGATGGCGATAAGCATCGATTTATGGGTAAAGGTGTTTTACAAGCCGTTGAGAATGTGAATTCTGTTATTGCCGAAGAGCTGGTAGGGTTCTCAACTTTTGATCAGAATCTACTGGACAAAATAATGTTAGAAGTAGATGGTACTGAAAATAAAGGTAAGCTTGGTGCCAATGCAATACTGGGCACCTCACTTGCCATAGCAAAGGCAGCGGCCAAAGAGGCTGGTCAATCTTTATTTAGATACATTGGCGGGGTAAATGCTAATACCCTTCCTGTGCCTATGATGAATATATTAAATGGTGGAAGCCACGCAGATAACGCCATAGACTTTCAGGAGTTTATGGTTATGCCTGTGCGTGCGGATACATTTAGTGAGTCGTTAAGAATGGGCACCGAAGTTTTTCATCATTTAAAGAAAGTACTTAGTGATAAAGGCTATTCTACTAATGTTGGAGATGAAGGTGGATTTGCACCGAACATACAGTCAAATGAGGAAGCTATTGAAATTGTCTTACAGGCAATTGAAAAGGCAGGTTATAAGCCGGGTGATGATATTTTCATTGCTATGGATGCAGCCTCGTCTGAATTTTATGATAGTAAGTCTAAAGTTTATCATTTCTCATCTACCGGGCAGAAACTGTCATCCGATGAAATGGTAGATTACTGGGCTACTTGGGTGGATAAATACCCAATTATTTCTATCGAAGATGGTATGGAAGAGGATGATTGGTCGGGTTGGAAATCCCTTACAGATAAAATTGGAGATAAAACACAATTAGTTGGTGACGACCTTTTCGTGACTAACGTGAAGAGACTTGGAGATGGTATTGATCAAGGTGTTGCTAACTCAATATTAATTAAGGTTAATCAGATTGGTTCACTAACGGAAACTATTGATGCGGTCAATTTAGCCACAAGGAACTCTTATAAAAGTGTGATGTCTCATCGTTCAGGAGAAACTGAAGATAATACTATTGCAGATTTGGCAGTTGCTTTAAATACCGGTCAGATTAAAACCGGATCGGCCTCACGCTCTGATAGAATGGCGAAATATAATCAACTGATAAGAATAGAAGAGGAGTTAGGAGAAACGGCCTATTTTCCAGGAAAAAATATGTAATTGGTCATCCGGAAAGGCATTTGCTTTTCCGGAAACCTTCTACTTATATTTATTTAAGGCTGTTCCATTAGATAACCGATTTCCTAATTTTTCGTATATTCAATAAGCATTTTTTAAACTATTCTGTATGAAGCTGCCCAAGTATACCAAAAATTTCTACTTCATTTTCACATTCTTCTTTTTGATCTGGATGCTGTCCATTGATGCTAACGATCTCATCACTCAATTCAAATTAAACCAGCAGCGCAAGGATCTAGAAAGCGAAAAGGCCTACTTTCAGGAAAAAATTGTGGAAGTTAGAAAAGAGCGTGAAGAGCTTCTTAGTAATGATAAACTTCTTGAAAAGTTTGCTCGTGAGAAGTATTTGATGAAGAAACCGTCTGAGGATTTATACATTATAGTTGAAGAAGATGAATAGGTCATTACTTACTCTTTTGTTTTGTTTCTCATGCGTTGTCATTTTCGCACAAAACGGTAATGTTATTGATGAGACATCCACACCAAGAGACAGAGTATTCTTTGGAGGGAATTTCGGTTTTGCGTTCGGTGATATAACATTTATTGAGGTAGCACCACTGGTGGGTTACAGAATCACAGATAAGTTATCCGGTGGAGTGCAAATACAGTATCGTTACCGAAAAGACAAACGATTTATTAACGATCTTGAGGCCACAGATTATGGAGGAAACTTATTTGCTCGCTATAATTTGCCAGCCCCGTTTTTTCTTCAAGCAGAGTACGAGTATTTAAATTTTGAATTTTTTGATAGCCAAGGTGATACGCGTAGAGAAGGGTTTTCAAGCGTTTTAGTTGGAGGTGGAATAGCTCAGCCAATCGGAAGACGAGCTTTTTTTATAGTTACTGCTCTCTATAATTTAACTTTTGATGAAACTCAGTTACCCCGACCATATGATAATCCCTTAGTTTTAAGAATTGGATTAACTGCCGGTTTTTAATCTCGTAATTTCAGGCTGAATTTCTCCTTTATTTGAGTTAGATCTTTAACCACGTTAAGATTCAATGTAATACCATTCGCACGTCTTTCGTTTTCCATCTCACGTTCAGGATCTCCGGGTATAAGTACTTTCTTACCTTCAACGGCTTCTGTTTTTCTAAAACGGGAGATCCAATTGTCCATATGACTCTTAAATTCATCAGCCGGGCGAAAGGCATCTATTCTCATAGCCCCTAAAAAATGACCAAGGCCTTCTCCCACCGGATTTTCAGGTAAAGGTAAAAAACTAACAAATGGCGGTGCCCAGGGGCCATAATTTGCACCGGAGAAAACGGCAGAGAAAATATCAACCACCGACCCGAGTGCGTATCCTTTATGACTGCCATGAATTCGGTCTCCACCCAGTGGCAATAGCGCCCCCCCTTTTTTTAATTCATTAGGATTTACGGACGATCCTCCTTCCATTGTTTGCACCCAGCCAGCCGGAGCATCTTCCTGGTTGCGCTGGAGGATTTCTAGCTTACCATTTGCCGCTGTAGTAGTGGCCAAATCAGCTATAAAGGTAGGCTGCTTACCTGCCGGGATAGCTACCGCTATTGGATTAGTACCTAGCATTCGTTCTTTGGCAAAAGTAGGCGCTACCAGTGGACTGGCATTAGTCATAGCTATACCTACCATATCTCTTTTAGAAGCCATAAGGGTATGATACCCGGCGATACCAAAGTGATTCGAGTTTTTAACACTAACCCAGCCGGAGCCTACTAGACGGGCCTTTTCCATCGCTATTTCCATGGCTTTGGGCGCTACTATCAGCCCTAAACCGGCGTCACCATCTAACACCGCCGTACTTGGAGTTTCATAAGTAATTTTGAGATCAGGTGTGGTATTGATCCTACCCGCCTCCCACAACCTAACGTACCCACTTAAGCGTGCAACGCCGTGTGAGTCAATACCCCTTAAGTCTGCACTTATAAGTACGTCTGTTGCTAAGTTAGCATGCTCATTCGAGCAGCCCATTGCTACAAATACATTGTGAGTAAACTCTCGAAGTTCGGCTTCAGTATATTTTGTTTTCATAAACCGACTAAATTAGCTAAGTCCGTGTCCATCTACAATTTCGGCGAGTATACCCTCTTTTAATGCATACTTTGATACTCGGATGTCCTCAATAGGTATTTTTTTCAATAAAACTTCAATAATGCAGGACGCAACCACAATCATATCTACCCGCATTTCAATCATGCCAGGTAGTGCTAATCTTTGAGCGCGATTGTATTCTATAAGCTGTTTGTGAATACGATAGAAAGCTGATAAAGTAAGCGGAGTCTCTGACTGATCTTCTTCTATTTTGATATCCTTAGTTCTGCAATAAATTTTGCTTAAAGTGTCAAAGGTGCCTGAAGACCCAATCAATGTGGTGGGTTTTAACTTATTACAGGCGGTAAATAAGCTATTTAGTGCATCTATTAGGTAAAGTTGTAACTGCTCAACTTCGTGTTTCAATATCGGATCATGCTTATGAAATAAATCCATCAGGCGCTGTGCTCCTATTTCAAAGCTTTCTGACCATAACACAAGTTCTTCTCTCGCAATGATGAACTCCACGCTTCCACCGCCAATATCCATAGAAAGCGTAGTGTCCGCACGAACAGTTACCGCTTTACTTATACCTCGATAAATTAGGGATGCTTCATCCTGGCCACTTATAATGTTTAGCGCAATACCCGTTTGTTTGTGTATTTCTTGCGCGAGTTCAATACCGTTAATTGCATTTCTAAAAGCGCTGGTGGCCACCGCACGCACTTCGTTTATATGATATTCGTCAATTTTTCGCTTAAAGTGTATGAGCGCTTTTAATGCTCGGTCAGCTGCCATGGGTGCTATTTTTCCATCATTAATACCTCCTTCGCCAATTTTTACTACCTGTTTTTCCTCATGTAGCTTAACTACGGGGGTACTAAGCTGAACAATTAGCAGATGAAACGTATTCGTTCCGCAATCAATTATGGCTGCTGTTTCCATACTTTAAAATTTGCTGCAAGATAAAACTGATTTGCATCATCAAGCTGATCTTTCGATGCATTATTATCTATATTTGGTTAAAACCAATCGATTTTTAAATCATGTCTGAAAAAGCTGATAAACGCCTCTACACTTTACCTACTAATGCAGAAAAGTTTGATCTTCTAGCAAAGAAAAATAATGAAGCTTTACTGGGTGGGGGTGAAAGAAGAATTGAATCTCAACACAAGAAGGGCAAACTCACTGCCCGGGAGCGTATACAATTGTTACTGGATGAGGGAAGCTTTGAGGAAGTGGGCAAGTTTGTCATGCACCGTTGTAAAGATTTTGGTCTGGATAGTGAGTACTATCTCGGTGATGGTGTGGTCACTGGTTATGGAACCGTCAATGGCCGATTGATCTATGTTTTTTCACAAGATTTTACAGTTTTCGGCGGATCTCTCTCTGAAACACATGCTGAAAAAATAGTAAAGATCATGGATCTGGCCATGAAGAATGGAGCTCCGGTTATCGGGCTAAATGACTCGGGAGGCGCACGTATTCAAGAGGGTGTAGTTTCCTTAGGCGGCTATGCCGATATTTTCTATCGTAACACATTGGCTTCTGGCGTTGTACCACAAATTTCAGCAGTTATGGGGCCGTGTGCTGGTGGCGCAGTTTACTCTCCAGCTATCACAGACTTCATTCTTATGGTTGAGAACACTTCCTACATGTTTGTGACCGGTCCAAATGTGGTAAAAACCGTTACGCAGGAAGAAGTTACCGCTGAAGAACTCGGGGGTGCAAGTACACATAGTTCAAAAAGCGGTGTTACCCATTTTGCTTGTGTAAACGAAGTGGAATGCATTAACAATATAAAGCAGTTGTTGAGTTATATGCCCCAAAACTGTGAAGATAATGCTCCTATTTACGATTACGATCATGACAAAGATGAAGTAATTAAGGAGTTAAATGACCTGGTACCTGATAACCCAAACCAACCTTACGATATGCGTGATGTGGTGCAAGCCTTGGTGGATAAGGAGAGTTTTATGGAAGTGCATAAGAATTTTGCTGACAATATGGTGGTAGGTTTTGCATGTATAGCTGGCCGAAGTATAGGTGTGGTAGGTAACCAGCCGGCGTCAATTGCAGGAGTACTGGATATCGATGCAAGTACCAAAGGAGCTCGATTTGTCAGATTTTGTGATTGTTTCAATATTCCTTTACTCGTTCTGGAGGATGTACCCGGGTTTTTACCCGGCACCGATCAAGAGTGGAATGGAATCATCACCAATGGTGCCAAGTTGCTGTATGCCTTCAGTGAAGCTACAGTTCCCCGCGTTACCGTAATTACACGCAAGGCCTATGGGGGAGCCTACGATGTTATGAACTCCAAACACATCGGTGCAGATATCAATTATGCTTGGCCTATGGCTGAAATAGCCGTTATGGGGGCGAAGGGAGCTTCTGAAATAATTTTTAAGCGCGAAATAGCCGCTGCCGATGACCCTGAGGCTAAACTTCAGGAAAAAGTAGATGATTACACCCAAAAGTTCGCTAATCCTTACAGAGCGGCACACAGAGGTTATGTAGATGAAGTTATTATGCCTGAGAATACCAGAAAAAAATTGATCAAAGCCTTTAAAATGCTCGAGAATAAAGTAGATAAATTGCCTAGAAAAAAGCACGGGAACATTCCATTATAAGATATGCAGCAAAAGGTAGCTCTAATCACTGCGGCAAGTAAGGGAATAGGCCTGGCTTGTGCCAGAGAATTCTATGACAGAGGCTATAAAGTAAGCATTATGGCCAGGGGATCTGAAATAAATGATATTGGTAATGAACTTACGGGCGTAGCTATAGAAGGCTCCGTAACAAATAAGGCCGATCTTAAAAGACTTGTGGATGCCAGCATGGGCGCTTACGGTCGGATAGATGTGGTGGTCAATAACACAGGCCATCCTGCTAAAGGAGATTTACTGGATTTAGAGGAAGAAGACTAGCACAAAGGGTTTGATCTTGTCTTTATGAACGTTATTAAAATGTGTAAACTGGTTACTCCAGTCATGTTAAGCCAGGGAACAGGAATATTCGTTAATATCTCAACTTTTGCCGCTTTCGAACCTTCTTTAACCTTTCCTATCAGTTCGTGCCTACGGACTGCGCTTGCGGGATTTACCAAAATGTTTTCAGAAAGATACGCTTCTGACAATATACGCATGAATAACGTTCTGCCAGGCTTTGTAGATAGCTATGAAGTTGATGAAGAAATAAGAAAATCTATTCCTATGCAGCGACCAGGAAGTGTTCAGGAAATAGCACAAACTGTAGCTTTTCTAGCTTCAGATGAAGCCTCTTACATCACAGGTCAGAATATAAGAGTAGATGGAGGTTTAACACGATCAATTTAACTAATGGATAAAATAAGCAAGCAGTTTCTCAAAAGCTATTTGAATAATGCATCACCTACAGGATTTGAGCAGTCCGGTCAGCATATTTGGCTAGAATATCTCAAACCCTATATTGATGATTATATCACCGACACCTACGGCTCTGTAGTGGGAATCATCAACCCCGAAGCTGATTATAAAGTAGTGATTGAAGCTCACGCGGATGAGATCTCCTGGTTTGTGAACTATATTTCCGATAACGGATACATTTATGTGCGAAGAAACGGGGGTTCTGATCATCAAATAGCGCCATCGAAACGCGTCAATATTCATACCGATAAGGGGATAAAAAAAGGAGTTTTCGGATGGCCGGCTATTCATGTACGCGACGGAAAATCAGAACCTTCACCAACTCTTAAAAATATATTTGTAGATGTAGGCTGTTCTTCTAAGGAGGAAGTTGAAAAACTGGGTATTCATGTAGGGTCTGTTATGACTTTTGATGATGAACTGCTGGAACTGAATAAGAATTATTTGGTCGGAAGAGCCTTGGATAATCGGGTGGGTGGATTTATGATAGCCGAAGTGGCTCGTAGAATTTCGGAATCACAGGATAAGTTACCTTTTGGACTCTATATTGTAAATGCAGTTCAAGAGGAGGTAGGCTTACGTGGTGCGCAGATGATAGCTGAAAGAATTAATCCTGATGTGGCTATTGTTACCGATGTCTGTCATGATACCACTTCACCTATGTACGATAAAAAAGAAAGCGGACTGCAGGAAGCCGGAAAAGGGCCAGTACTTACCTATGGACCTGCCGTTCACAATAATCTCTTAAGGATGATCATTGAAGTAGCAGAAAAAAATAAGATCCCCTTTCAACGGGCAGCCGCTTCAAGGGCTACAGGCACGGATACAGATGCTTTCGCGTATTCCAATGCAGGCGTAGCTTCGGCACTTATTTCCTTACCGTTAAAGTATATGCACACTACAGTTGAAACGGTACATAAAAATGACGTTGAAAGTGTCATTGAATTGATGTACAAGTTTGTACTTTCTTTAGAAGCTGGGCATGATTTCCGATATCTCACCTAGAAGGCTATGTAACCTCTTCGTAATCTAGTATTTAGGAATTACTAACTACTTCTTTAAGGTAAATGATTTATACCTGCCGCTGAATATATACGAATAATACCCAACGTGACATTTCATAGATATAATGCTACAGAATAACTTTGCATCAAGTTTGAGTTGAATCAGGCTGCTATAGAAAAAACCTCGCTTAAGACCAGCAATCAACTAGTGGCAATGGCTATGGTCATTTAACCATTTTGGGCCAATCTTTCCCTTTATGGGAAATTTTTAAACAGCAAAACCCGCTTTCAGATGCATAAAGCAAGTTTTGCTGTTTGGCAGCGTACTTGATTGTGTAGAGACAAAACCAACAGCAATGAAAAAATTAATTGTATCTATCAGTTTAGCTTTAGTCTTAGTCGCAGGCCAATCGATGGCACAAAATAGACCCATGCATGAAATACATGCCATGATGGTTTATAATTTCACGAAGTATATCCAATGGCCCGAAACATCAGGGGAATTTGTCATCGGAATTATTGGTGATGACGAAATCTATCAAACACTTTCCAGTTGGTACTCTGGCAAGGTGAAAGGGCAAAGAAAATTTAAAATAGTCCAGTTCAAAAATGCTAGTGAAATAAAATCTACTGATATCTTGTACGTTGCCAAGACTAGCAGTAAAGATTTTGACGCTATTAAGGCTAAGGTAGATGACCAAAAAACTTTAATTATTACGGATAAAAATGGTTTAGGTGATAGGGGAAGTAATATCAATTTTAAGATGGTAAATAACCGATTAACATTTGAACTTAATAAAGCATCCATAGAGGCATCAAGCCTTAAAGTATCTGCTCAGTTAATGAGTATGGCTATTTTGATATAAAGGGTTATAAACAAGTATAAAAAAAGGCTGTCTTTTATGGACGGCCTTTTTTGTGTTTACGCGTTTTACTTATATTCTAAAATACGCGGACCTACTGAAAACAGGCTGCACTTATCTTTTCATTTTTGCATTCAATAAAGACTAAAACAAATGAAAAAATTAGTGATAGCCCCCCTTTTCGGTCTTCTGTTTCTATCATTTAGTACTACCGACCGACCGGAGCATGAGTTACATGCTATGATGGTTTATAACTTCACAAAATACGTAGAGTGGCCTAACCTGAATGATCAGTTTACCATTGGAGTCTTGGGGAATTCGAAAGTATTTCAAACCCTTGAACACTGGTACCACGGGAGACTTCGAGGTGGAAAAAAATTTGAAGTTGTTGAATATAAATCAGTAGATGATGCTTTATCCTGCCACATCCTTTACTACGGAGGATCATCCAAGGATGAGTTTAGGCAGATTAAAGAAAAGGTAAAGGACAAACCCACACTGCTCATTACTAATAGGTCTGGTTTCGGGCGGGAAGGAAGCTCAATAAATTTTAAAACCGTGGCTGGTAATTTGAAATTTGAGATAAACCAAAAAGCCATTGAGGCTGCCAAACTTAGAGTCAGTAATCAGTTGACAGCTTTGGCCATTGTCCTATAATCCAAGGAAGGGTTCTCAACAGTAAATACTATAACTAATAGGAAGAGGAAAGATATGAACAGTATGTTTACTGAGCTAGTGGAACAGTCGCGAGACATTATACTAGTGACAGATAATGACTTCCGTGTTAAGTATGTCAATGAAAGTATCCATAACATACTAGGTTTAAAAAAAGAAGAAGTGATAGGCCAGATCCTTTTTGACTTTATGGTTCCTTCACAAGAAGAGGTGCTAAGAAGATTTTTATCCAAAGGTATTTCAAAGGATTCTGATTTTATGGAAGTATGTATACCCTGCAAAGCGCAAAAGAATACATATTTTGACGTTTCCATTGTAGACTTTTTTGGATCTTCTTCTGTAAACGGACAAGTGATCACCCTCCGTGACATTACAAAAAGGAAAAAAATCGAATCACAGCTTATTAAAGCCAATAATGAGCTTGATCACTTTATGTACAAAACATCTCATGATCTTCGGGCACCTTTATTATCATCCTTGGGACTGGTAGATCTCGCACAGCGCGATGAGGAATCTCGTAAATATGAATATTTACCCATGATAGAAATGAACCTGAAAAAGCTGGATGCCTTCATAGAGGATATCAACAGCTTCTATAGAAATGAGCGATTGGTAATAGGTAGAGAAATAGTAGATATGAAGCGTTTGGTCAACGAAGAGATCAATAGACTAAGTATGCTTTACGATACTTCTCGAATCAATTTTAATCTGAAAGTAAACAGGATCTCTGATTTTTATTCGGATAAATCAAGGGTAAAAACAGTTCTTAACAATATTTTGTCAAATGCCATTAAATACGCTGATCATAATAAAGGTGATAGTGAGATAAATATCACTGTTCAGGTTATGCCGGATGTTTGCCAGATCAGTGTTGAAGACAATGGTATTGGTATCAGGCCAGAGTATTTGAGCAAGATATATCAAATGTTTTATCGGGCAGATGAAAATGCTAAAGGTTCAGGCCTTGGTCTTTACATTGTTAAAAATACCATCGAAAAGTTAGGAGGAAAGATTAATGCTGAGTCACAGCATGGATTAGGTACTACTTTTTCTATCTCACTTCCCAACTTAGTGAGTGTTTCTATGCAAAAGCAAGACCTAATTATGAATTAGACGTATTTTGCTAAAATCGCACTACGATAATAGCTTTCCATCACGAAATGAAACGGTTTGAAATTCATCGTATGTCCATAAACTCGTTACTACTAAAGCCTTAGACGTAGTTTTTTCCGTCAATGATTCATTTCCTTACAAATTATTAGGGTTACATTTAAAAAGTGTCAGCAACTATTGAAGTAACCGATCAAATGAACCGCAAAGTAATTGTGGCATCTTCCCCGAAGAGAATCATATCTTTAGTTCCATCACAGACGGAATTATTATATCATTTAGGATTACGGGAGAGAGTAGTGGGAGTAACTAAATTCTGTATATACCCTAAAGCAGCCAGAGAAGAGAAGACTATTGTCGGAGGTACAAAAAATGTCCGACTTGAAAAACTCTTAAGCTTGGAGCCAGATCTTATCATTGGTAATAAAGAAGAAAATACCGAAGCGATAATCACTCAGCTACAGAATTACAGTCCGGTCTGGATGAGCGATATTTCTACCCTGGATGATGCCTTAAACATGATTACGCAGCTTGGCTTACTTCTCGGTGTTCATAATAAGGCTCGAACTCTTGTGAGCGGAATTACAAAAGAATTCCAAAACTTTCATCGCCCCATCCGAAGTAAGGTTCTTTATTTTATTTGGAAAAATCCTCTCATGGTGGCCGGTACAAATACGTTTATACATTCCATGCTTGAAAAAATGAGCCACATAAATGTAGTTGCGCCTTTGGAAAGATATCCAACCCTTGATGAAGATAGTTTGAAAAACCTGGATCCTGATGTGGTTATGCTATCTTCAGAACCTTATCCTTTCAAGGAGAAACATAAGTCATACTTTCAGAAGTTGTTTCCAAATGCGGTGATCAATCTTGTGAACGGGGAGTACTTCTCGTGGTACGGGTCAAGATTGATCGATGCGCCTAACTACTTTAAGACACTAAATTTCAAGGTATGAAAAACCAGCTTTTTCATAATCACGCCAATACCCCGGATAAGACTTATTTACCACCTCCGGTGTTTCTATTTCAATAGTACTTTTAACTGCAACAGGTGCAAAGGCCATGGCCATTCTATGGTCATCATAAGACTTGAATGAATAATGATCAGAGTTTATACTGCCGGGTGTCAATTCCCAATAGTTATCAAACTCATCCAGCTCAGCGCCCAATTTGCTAAGCTCATTTTGCAGTGCCTTTACTCTATCAGTTTCTTTTATTTTAAGACTTTCTAACCCTGTAAACTTTCCCTTCACTCCTTTTACAGCGCATACTACGGCTACTGTTTGCGCCAGGTCCGGGCAATCCGTGAAATCGATATGTACTGTAGAACTATGGCTACTACTCCTTAACAAGGCCCCTTCTTTTGTAAATTCAGTTTTTACGCCCAACTGTGTCATGATATCCGCTATGACGCGGTCTCCCTGAATAGACTCTGCCTTAAGATCCTTTAAAAGGACCTTTGAATTCTCAGATAGACCTACCAAACTGTACCAATAGCTTGCCGCAGACCAATCGGGCTCAACTCTGTAGCTCTGCGCTCTATATTTACCATGAGGCACATGAATGGTATTCTGTTGCCATACGGCATTTATTCCGTAATATTCCATAACTTTTAGTGTCATGGATATGTAGGGTTTGCTACTTATCTTACCCTTTAAATGCAAAGTCAGTCCTTTGTTCAGTAGTGGAGCTATCATCAATAAAGCGGAGATATATTGACTACTGATATCACCACGAATGCTCAGGCTTTCAGTTTTTTGATTGAAACCTTTAGTTTTCAGCGGAGGGAACCCAGGCTTCTCTGTATATTCTATTGAGGCTCCTAACTTAACTAACGCGTCTACCAATACGCCAATAGGTCTTTCACACATTCTAAGAGTACCGGTTAACATTTTTTCTTGGCGCGTGACAGACAAGTACGCGGTCAAAAAACGCATTGTAGTACCTGCATCTAACACATCTAAAACACTTTCTTTACTACTTAGCAGCCGCTGCATAGTTTGAGTATCTCTTGCTTCAGACAGGTTATGGATTTCTCCCGGAGCAGTGCTGAGGGCATTAACGATTAACGCCCGATTAGCAATACTCTTCGAAGCCGGAAGGTCTATTTCTGCTTGAATCGGCTGCGTATTTCGGAGAATTTTAGCTTTGGTCAATTTATGTAATTGTTTTCAGTGTGAGACAACTATTTAAAACAAAAAAACGTTATTTATTTATATCAAACTACAGGTTGGTATGCTTTCTGCTAGAGCCTGTGTAAATGGCTAATTATGAATAGAATAGGAAAATGGGGGTTGGCACTTGGATTAGCTACCGGTGCTGCTTTGGCGTTAACGTTGACCACACGCCCTGGAAAAAGGGATCGAACTGAATCAGCGAAAAAATCGACTAAGGCAGATATTAAAGCTACTTCATTGTCAAATGACGACTCTGAAATATATTACGTATAGCCCAAATAATAGAGCAGGCTCGATTCGGCATCGTCTGGTGTGAGCTCTACATCCCATTTGGCTCTTCCCACGCCATCTAGAAGAGCTGCTTGAATTTTCATGCCTTCATTTTTTTTATCCTGATTTATTAGTCCAAGTATTTTCTTGATTTCTTCATGCGCTATTTGTACCCGGCTAAAATAAGAGTCAATATAATTTTCAATAGACGTCAGATCTTCTAGGGCTATAAAGCCTTTTTTATAACTTAAGAATGACTCAGAGATCATTCCTAAGGCCACCGCTTCACCGTGTAAAATACGTTGACCATTCGTCATTTTAAAGCTTTCAACAGCGTGTCCAATAGTGTGTCCAAAATTTAATATCTTTCGATGTCCAGCTTCTAGCGGATCATTTTCAACTACCCGTTTTTTTATACCCACAGAGTGCTCAATGGTCTTTAACCAGTCTATCTTTGAAAACGTCTGTTTTTTGAGTATTCTCCAGTTATCAGCATCTGCAATTAAATTGTGTTTTATTACTTCAGCGAACCCGGATGTTAATTCGTCTTGCGGCAGAGTTTTGAGGAAAACAGGATCTATTATTACCTTGTCAGGTTCGCTAAATAAGCCAATATGGTTTTTTAGCCCATTGAAATCAATGCCCAACTTACCACCAATACTGGCATCCACCTGAGCTAGTAGAGTTGTAGGTATGTTGATAAACTGAATGCCTCTTTTGTAGGTTCTAGCAGTAAATCCGCCCATATCTCCTATAACACCACCACCAAGATTTATCAAGAGACCTTTTCTGTCAAAGGCCTCCTTTGTTAGCTCCTGCCATATATGATTACAGGTATCAATGGTTTTGAATTCTTCTCCACTCTTAATTTGGATAAGATGGTGATCCGGAAGTGTGTTTTTAATCAGTGGGTAGCAATCAGCCCATGTATTTTCATCTACCAATACAGCAGTCTTGGTAAACTGTAGCTCGTTGAGGCACAATTGAAGCTGTTTTTCAATTACATCGGTAATTATTACCTTTTCAATCTTCATTTTTATGCCGATTGAATATTTCCGTTTGTCGTTTTACTGAATCTGCATGGATCAGCGTATATATTTCAGTGATTACCTCCTGACTTAAACCCACTTTTTCAGCCCAATTCTTACGAGATTTCAGTATTTCATTCCATCGCTCAAGCTGAAGAACAGCAACATTATTTTGTTCTTTATAATCACCTATTTCCTCAATTAATTTTACTCTGGTGGCTAAGTTCTCTATAATGTCATGGTCTACACTGTCAATCTTGTTACGAAGTTCATCGAGTTTGTTTCTAAAGAAAACATCGTCGGTTTGATTATTTCTTACCTGAAGCCTGGCCATTATGTAATCTAACTGCTCAGGTGTTACTTGCTGTTTAGGATCACTTAGAGCTCTTTCAGGGTCTGGATGGGTTTCTATCATAAGTCCATTGTACTCCAAGTCGAGTGCTTTTTGGCTAATATCCAAGATCATAGAACTATCTCCGCCAATATGACTTGGATCACAAATGAGAGGGATTTCCGGTAACACTCTTTTAAGCTCGATGGCAATTTGCCAGAGTGGCTGATTTCGATACTCTGATTTTTTAAAAGCACTAAACCCGCGGTGAATGGCTCCTATTTTCTTAACCCCCACATTCGCCAGCCTTTCTATACTACCGAGCCACAGATCTAGATCGGGATTAACCGGGTTTTTAACGAGTACCGGCATATCATAACCCTTCATGGCCTCTGCAATTTCCTGAACTAAAAACGGATTTACAGAGGAGCGTGCCCCTATCCAGACTATATCCACATCGTATTTCATGGCTAGCTCTACATGTGATGCGCTGGCTACTTCTACGGCAAACTCTACCTCAGCCTCGTTTTTTATGGCTTTTATCCATTTTAATGCCTCTTCACCTTTGCCTTCAAAGCTATTTGGCCTAGTTCTGGGCTTCCATATTCCAGCTCTTACGGTTTTTACGCCAAGCTTTTGAACGGCAAGTGTGGTTTTTCTAAGCTGATCAAAAGATTCGGCACTACAAGGGCCGGCTATCAGCCACGGTTTTTCTCTTTCCTGTCTCCACATGTCATTTAACAGAGTTTAGGATAGCTCCCAATCCATTTTATTTGATCTTTGTTTACTTTCATCACCTGTGTGATAACCGGGTCGTCTATATGACCGTCAAATTCAATAAAGAACCAATACTTAAATGTTTTGCCGTCTTTGGCTGGGTAGCTCTCTATTTTGGTGAAATTGATTCCTGCATCATGAAATTTCTGTAAGAAAAGAACCAGACTACCGGGTTTATCAGAGATACGGGCCAATATGGTTGTTTTATCACTTTGGCTGATCACATTTTTATACTCGCTACTAATGATCAAAAATCGCGTGTAGTTATCTGTACTATCCTGAATATTTTCAAAAAGAATTGGCAGATTGTACATCTTAGCGGCGATACGTGAGCAGATAGCCGCAGAATTTCTCGTCTGTGAGGCGAGCTGGGCAGCCCTGGAGGTAGATTCTACAGGTATCATTACCGCACTACTTTCCGCATACTCTTTCAAGAACTTAGCACATTGTCTAAAAGCGATGTCTTTAGAATAAATATGTGTGATCTCATTGATGTTCTCATTTAAAGATGCAAATGAAAAATGTATGGGAATAGGTACCTCAGCTACAATATTAATGTTAGTAGAACTTAGCTGACTCATAGTTTCTCCCACTATTCCCTGCTGATTATTTTCTATTGGTACTACTCCGTACTTAACCCTTTCTGCGGTAACAGCTTCAAAAACAGATTGAATATTTTTTAAAGGGAGGTATTCACTCATAGCGCCAAATCTTCCTTCGGCAGCCTGGTGAGTAAAACTTCCTTCAGGACCTAGATAAGCCACTTTTTCAGGGAGCTCTATATTCCTGCTTACGGCAAAAATCTCAAGAAAGATAGCTTCTATAGCCGCTTGATTCAGTTTGCCATTATTCAGGTTCGATAGTCGCTGAATTATGGCTTTTTCTCGTTCGGGTCGGTAGATTGAAGAATTTGAATTTTTCTTTACTTGACCTACCTCTTTAACAAGGTTCATCCGCTGGTTCAATAGCTCCAAAAGTTTGTGGTCTATTGTATCAATATCCTTTCGGATCCTGTCAAGTATTTCAGCCTCTTTCATGCTCAGCTAAAGATATTTATAAATAAAACAAAAGCGTCCATAAAGGGTTAATTTATATCTTTAAGCCTATATTTTGGTTATTTATGCAATTAAAGTCTAACGTATCTTTTGAAGATACTTCTATCGCTTTTCAAGCCAAATCAAATAATGCCTTACGCAAGGCTAACCTACTATTTTCAGTAGTAAATAGCCCTCTGATCAATAAGTTGGCTACTGGGTCAGTAAAACTTGCCTTGCGGCTGCGCTTACCCATAACATCGATCATAAAAAACACAGTTTTTGATCATTTCTGCGGAGGTGAAACCATAGAGGAAAGTACTACCACCATTGCACAGTTAGCGCAGTTCAATATTGGGACTATACTTGACTATTCAGTAGAAGGAGAAGATGATGAGCGAAGCTTTGACCAAACGAGAGATGAAATTATACGTACCATCGAAGAGGCGGCCAAAAGCCAGCATATTCCTTTTTCTGTGTTTAAAGTTACCGGTATAGCCAATAGCGACTTATTGGAAAAAATTCAGAAGGGAGAAACGCTTACTTCAGGTCAAGATAAAGCTTTTGAGCGGGTAAAGAACCGTATGCAAAGCATTTGTGAATTGGCTTTTAATAAAAGTGTACCAGTTTTAGTTGATGCGGAAGAAAGCTGGATTCAAAATACGATTGACGAACTGGCCTATGACATGATGAAAGTGTTCAATAAGGATAAGGCTATTGTCTATAATACGTATCAAATGTATCGCTCTGATATGTTAGACAATTTGAAAAGAGCCTTTCATTATGCGGCTATGGGCGGCTATTTTTTGGGTGCCAAGCTGGTTCGCGGAGCCTACATGGAAAAAGAACGAGATAGGGCGGAGGCACAGGGTTACCCAAGTCCAATACATACTACAAAAAGGGCTACTGATGAATATTATGATAAAGGACTTGCTTTTTGCATCGATAATAAGCAACGTATTTATGTGATTAACGGATCGCACAATGAATACAGTAATTACTATCTTGCGTTACTGATGGAGAAGTACAGCATGCCAAATGAAGATCCCCGTGTTTGGTTTGCTCAACTGTACGGAATGAGCGAAAATATTTCATTCAATTTGGCCAAAGCGGGATATAATGTGGCCAAATATGTGCCTTACGGGCCGGTAAAATCAGTGATGCCTTACCTATTTCGGCGGGCGGATGAAAACACCTCTGTTGCCGGGCAAAGCAGTAGAGAACTCACTCTTATTCGAAAAGAACTTAGAAGGCGAAAAGCTGAGTCCTGATTATTCTCTGATCGAACTTTAATTTAACTTTGCAGTTTATTTCATTTAGGCAACCACACAAAGCAAATGCATCTCAGCGAACAGGAAATAGTAAGACGTCAGGCCAAGCAAGAATTAGAGAAATTAGGTATTGATCCTTATCCTTCGGAATTATGGAACGTTAACGTATCCATTAGAGGTATCCTTCAGAATTACGAAAAACGTAAGATTGACTACAAAAATGTATCGCTGGCGGGTCGCATTATGAGCCGTCGGATCATGGGCTCTGCTTCGTTTGCGGAGTTGCAGGACGCAACCGGAAGAATGCAAATCTACGTACGTAGAGATGATATTTGTGATGGTGATGATAAGACCTTGTACAATACCGTATTTAAGCGCCTTCTGGATATTGGAGATCTGATAGGCATTGAAGGGCACGTATTTACGACACAAACCGGTGAAATTTCAGTACATGTTTCAAAACTGAAAGTACTGAGTAAGTCTTTAAAGCCGCTGCCTGTAGTAAAAGAAACTACGGATGAAGCCGGTAATACGGTACGCCATGATGCTTTCTCTGACCCAGAGATGCGCTATAGGCAGAGATACGTGGACTTGGTGGTGAATCCAGACATTAGAGAAACGTTTATCAAACGAACTCGGCTGGTGAATTCTATGCGAGACTATCTGAATAACAAGGGATATCTGGAAGTAGAGACACCTATTCTTCAACCATTGTATGGAGGTGCCGCCGCTCGCCCGTTTAAAACCCATCATAATACGCTGGATATGACGCTTTATCTGCGTATTGCGAATGAGTTATATCTCAAGCGGCTGATCGTAGGTGGTTTTGACGGGGTTTATGAGTTCTCAAAGGATTTCAGGAATGAAGGTATGTCTCGGTTTCACAATCCTGAGTTTACCCAGGTAGAGCTCTACGTAGCTTATAAAGACTACCATTGGATGATGGATCTGGTCGAAGAAATGATCGAAAAAGTGGCGCTAGATCTGCACGGCACTACCGAAGTTAAAGTAGGTAAGAATACCATCGATTTTAAGCGTCCCTGGAAAAGGTTTACCATGTTCGAGGCGATTGAACATTATACAGGTATTGATATTAGCGAAATGGCTGAGAATCAACTTCGGGAAACGGCACACAAGCTTAATGTACCGGTTGATGAAACTATGGGTAAAGGGAAGCTAATCGATGAAATTTTTGGAGAAACGTGTGAAGGAAAATTGATCCAGCCAACGTTTATCACAGATTACCCAGTAGAGATGTCGCCATTGGCGAAAAAGCATAGAAGTAAGGAAGGGCTGGTAGAGCGTTTTGAAGCTATAGCTAACGGTAAAGAAATTTGTAATGCGTTTTCCGAGTTAAATGATCCCATTGATCAACGACAGCGCTTTCAGGATCAGCTAGAGTTAGGAAAACGAGGTGACGAGGAGGCTATGACCCTGGATGAAGACTATTTACGCGCTTTAGAATATGGTATGCCACCTACTGCAGGTTTAGGAGTTGGAATTGATCGCTTAGCTATGATCATGACCAATTCAAATTCAATTCAGGATGTATTATTTTTCCCACAGATGAAGCCTGAAAAGAAGACCGAAATATCATCAGAACAAGATTTTATTGATATAGGAGTTCGTGCAGAGTTAGTGCCGATTATCCAAAAACTGGGCATAGTAACTACTAAAGAGTTGAAAGAGGCTAATGCCAATAAACTCTTTAACGATGTTTGCGGCATGCGTAAGAAAATGAAGTTGAAGGAGGTGAAAAACCCGGATCTGGAAGAGGTAAAAGGGTGGCTAGCCTAAAACTGATCAAAGAAGCTCCTGTTTCTATCAATTTTAAGGTCTTGAAGTAACGAAGATTTCACTCTAATGGTAAAACTGTAGTTGGTAAACCTTCCAAAAGGTGTCCAGTTAAAGTTCATGACCCAACAGTGAAGATCTCTATTTACACCGATGGTACTGGTAGTAAATTCTTTGTTTTGGAAATCATACCCTGAGTTAAAGTTTATTTTCCACTTCTCTGTTAGAGAAAGATCACCTGAAAAGCGGAGGGTCTGGGTTATATCTGAACTGGCAAGCCCCTGTTTAGTATAATTCAAGTTATAATTAATCCTTAAACTCCAAGGGATCTCAAAATCTATGTAGGCATCGGGATTATTTAAGAGAAAGTCCTTATCCTGCTGGCTTAAATCTGAATTAGCAATTTTATTTGAATTATCCGCATCTTTCTTTTGGCCTTTAGGGTTGAGATTGGTACTTAGCGCTATGGTGGCCCTGCTTAATTGACCCAAACCACCGCCGTTATTCCAGGCATACTGGTCAATTCTCTTTCCTC
>JBCCSU010000003.1:0-47616 GCA_039199635.1 Bacteroidota bacterium
CTAGAACCTGGAGTTCTTGGTCTTCTGGGCCCAAATGGCGCTGGTAAATCCACACTGCTAAAAATGATAGCTACTATTAGCCGACCGACAGAGGGAACTATTCAGCTAAATAGTATAGATATTGTAGATAAGCCGGATGTAATGCGCGCCCAACTCGGTTATTTACCCCAAGATTTTGGTGTATACCCCAATTTGAATGCCTACGAGTTTTTACACTATATGGCCGCTATGAAAGGTGTGGGGGGTAATAATCTAAAGAAGCGCATAGAGCTACTTCTAGAAGGGTTGAATCTAATTGAAAATGCTAAAAGGCCTATTGGCACCTACTCCGGAGGAATGAAACAGCGGGTAGGTATTGCCCAAGCGTTATTAAATGATCCAAAAGTTATACTTTTTGATGAACCAACCGTTGGGCTTGACCCACAGGAAAGGGTGCGCTTTAGGAATTTGATTTCAGAGCTGGCCGATGATGCTATCGTTATCTTATCCTCCCATATCGTTTCTGACATAGACACCATAGCAGACAAGGTGGCTATTATGAAAGCAGGGAAACTGGTGGCGCATGATGATCTTGATAGAATCATTGACACGGTAAAAGGTAAAATAGCGGTAACATCAATGTCGAAAGAAGACTTTACTGATTTTAAAGAAAATCATATCATCATTGATACTGTTCGGAAGAAAGGGGAGGTGGAGATACGTTATGTAGATGATCGTGCTAACTCTCAGGAAGAAGTAACCCTGGAGGATGCCTACTTGTATTTGACTGGGAGGAGTTAAACATGACACGTATTTTTACTTTAGCCCGATATGATTATTTGCAGCGCGTAAGAAGCTATCAATTTCTGATCATTTTTTGCGCAAGTCTGGCTTTTGCTTACACGCTTATTCCTGCGCCCGGTGATAACTACAGCACAGTACGTATTGGTGAGTATTTAGGGAATTATAATTCTGCTTGGATAGCCTATGTTACGGCCATTATGTCTAGCGTTTTTGTGAGCTTGATCGGCTATTACCTGATCAATAATAGTATCAAAGTAGATCAAAATACAAAGTTAGGTCAAATTGTAGCAGCCACTCGTATTTCTAATTTCCATTATCTGCTGGCTAAATTTTTAGGAAACTTTTTCATCTTACTTACTGTAGTACTTCTCATTTTCATAGTCAGTGTAGTTTTGTTTTTCACATACGGATCGGAGTATTCATTTGAGATTACAAAGTTCTTTTCTGCGTATGTTGTAATACCTATACCTACCATCGTTTTCGTTTCTGCCTTAGCGGTCGTTCTAGAGGTGTTTTTTGTGGGTAGGAGCGTACTGCAAAACATAATTTATTTTTTTCTATTCGCTGTCATGCTGGTTCAAGGGAGTAAACTTGGATTAGACGCTGACCCCTTTGGTGTAGGTTTTCCAAGCAATGAAATGGAAAGACAATTAGCACAATACACTGATAATACGAAAGAGCAAACGCTCAACATCGGTTTTATAATTGGGCAAAAGGCTTTAGAAAAGCGATTTGATTTCACCGGAATTGAAGTTTCACCCTTCTACCTGGTATTCCGATTATTTTGGTCTGCATTAGGTATTATACTTATCTATTTGACCAGTAGATTTTTTCACCGATTTGAGATCAAAGAACGGTTGGTTACTGTCAAAAAAAATATTTCACAACTGTTTGTTTCTGAAGTAAAAGCAGAGGAGGATATTGACCTAACCTCAATGCCTACACTGCAAAAGTCAATGAATATCTTCCCGGTTTTCAAAGCTGAATTACTAATGATGGTTAAAAAAGGTAATAAATGGCTTTGGGCTTTAAATGCGATAGGTATTGTCCTAATGACCATCATTCCCCTTGAAACTGCCCATAAAATTGTTTTACCTATTATTTGGTTTCTGCAAGTGCATCGTTGGGCAGATCTGGTCACGAAGGAAAAAAGTCACCAGATGCACTTCTTTATTTTCTCATCATTTAAACCGGTTGAGCGATTGTTAACTGCTCAGTGGTTAGCAGCTATTATGATAGCTTTAGGGCTGTCTCTACCTTTAATTATCCGCTACCTGATCATCGGGCAATGGTTGCCGATAGTGAGTATTTTCATAGGAGCACTATTCATCATCTTTTTCGCTTCCTTCATGGGTATTATAACCGGAGGTAAGAGATTGTTTGAAGTACTCTTCTTTTTTACAACCTATATGAATATTAACGGACTTCCTTATACAGATTACTTTGGCAGTATTAACAGGTCTTGGGATTATCTTTTCCTCATGATCGGTCTCACCTTAGCTCTGTGTATTGTCAGTTTTTTTCTTCGGAAACTTGAACTTAAAAAAGTATAATACCAAAGGAGACCTGGAGCTTTAGCCATGCCTAAGACCACTTTTCTTGCGACCTGTTCAGCACTGGTCTCGGAAGACGGTGATTTAAAATAAGCGGTGTACCCTTCAAGCTTTATTCTCAATATCCTGTCTTTACCTACCCGCAGTGCTGCTATGCCTAAATCATCAATGTAAAAAAAGAGCCACAGTTACGCGGCTCTTTTTTAGGCTGCTACTGTTCTTTAATTGGTTGTCTGTTTCTCAATCTTCCGAAGTTCAACTCTTAGTTTTTCATATTGTGCCTTGAGAATATCCTTCTGGTTATGCTCTATACGTTCGTCAACATAATTTTTGCTTTCAAATACAGTTGCTTGAATAGCCGTTTTTCGGTTCTCAATCTCGAGGGACTTGAGTTTTTTTAATAGCGCCTGAAGCTCCATTTCCTGTTTTTCAGTGTACTTCTCATCAGGAATTTCTTCGTAAATGGTCTCTAAAGATTCATCAGTATGCAATTCATCCACCGTTATGTTTCCTTGAATTGGAATTTCAATTTCATCAGATGAGATCGATTCAATGATTAGAGGTGATTCAGCATCAGACAAAATTTCCTCTTCACATGAAAAGCTCACAAAGAGGATCGCAAGAATAGGTAGACTAAGTAGGGGTTTTAAGTTGTTCATCATATTTGAGTTTAGTTTATAAATCATTTTTAGCCGCTGTTCAATTGGATGGTGGCCAAAAGCAGCGATTAGAGTATTATCAATTTTAGCCAGTGTTAATTTTACCAAAGACTGTTCATATGCCTCAGCCGGAGTATTAGCAAGTACGTGCTGATCAGCGATGTATTCATGCTGTAGTTTAACCGACTTACTGTAGAGATAAATGAATGGATTAAACCAGAAAAAGCACTTTAAAAATTCAAAGTATAAAAGGTCAAGAAAGTGAAGGCCTTGAATATGCGCCTTTTCGTGAGCGAGTACTTGCTCCCTAATTTCATTTGAACATGTCAGGTTTTTCCCAATAAAAAT
This sequence comes from Bacteroidota bacterium, assembly GCA_039199635.1. Lineage (GTDB taxonomy): Bacteria > Bacteroidota > Bacteroidia > Cytophagales > Cyclobacteriaceae > Fulvivirga. The sequence continues at coordinate 3,344 of JBCCSU010000003.1, forward strand.
GGTGTTAAAAAAACTGTAAGCCTCGTCACCTGGTACTTCCACAATATTTGGTTGATTGCGGTTATACATAAATGTACCCTTCAGCTGTCTGGTCGCTTTGAAAAAACGAATGCCAAAAACCAAAAAGGCTAAGATCAATCCGGCAATGTAAAAAGTGCTAAATGGAAGTGCCTCAAGACTAAAAACAGCTTCACCAGTAGTTAGCAATTCAGGCCCGAGTTGTGTAACAGCTACTGATGTGGTCGATGGATACTTGAAATTGAATATTGGAATAATCAGCGCAAGAGCACTGGTGACTAATAAATAATAGCGATTAATTGACAGTAGTTTCTCGCGATGTAAAACGAGGCGATAAAAGCCATAAAATGCGGCTAAGCCAATAGATGCTTCGATAAGGTAACTAATCATCTTTTCTTAGTTTTTTCATGAGATTTTCGACTTGCTCTATGTTCAAATCTTTTTCCTGCACCATAAAAGAAAAGAGTTTTTCAGCCGAACCTTCAAAGTACTTCCCTAAAAAGCTGTGCATAAAGTTTTTGGTGTAGGCTTTTTGCCCAATGGATGGAGCATACATAAAAGTATTTCCTATTTTTTTTCGGTTTACAAAACCTTTTGTTTCCAGAATTTTAAGGAATGTGCCCACCGTATTGTAGGCTGGTTTTGGCTCTGGCATTTCGTCTACGATGTCTTTGATAAAAGCTTCTTTTAACTTCCAGACAATCTGCATGATTTGCTCTTCTGCTTTTGTTAGATCCGTCATGTCTCCTAATTATTTCGGAAATATCCGAATTATTTAGGAATAATCCTAAAAACTTAGGAATGTTCTGTTGAAGGTGGTTTTCATAATGATCCTGCGGTAGTGGGCATAGTGGATGAGCCGGACATCTATTTGTTTAGAAGTTCGCGAGCCATCACACTCACCTGAATATTCTCGTTGATCGATTCAAGTGGAATAAGGTGAGGGGGCTCTGGAAAGCACATGCGATTAGAGGAAGAGTATGGTAAGCGGCTTGATTAATGCTAGAGGGAGAAGCTCTATTAAAGTCATTCCGTAATGGAATGGAGGAATCTTTACCATCACATAGGTTGATCCTGTGTTTCTGAAAAAGATCTCTTCACTGCGTTACGAGATGACTTGTGTTTGGAAATATTACTACTCAAGAGCATGCTAATCAAGTCAATATCTTAATCACTCACTCCTCAACGTCTCCAACACATTCACTCGGGCGGCTTTAAAGGTTTGGAATCCCACCGTAAACCACGCCACTAGCAGGGTCAGCATACCAGAGCTGATGTAGAACCACCAGCCTAAGTCAATTTTAAACGCAAAATTATCCAGCCACATGCTTATTAAGTAATACCCGATCGGGAGCCCAATCACATTGGCAATAAGCACCATCTTGGTGTACTCTTTGGACAGCAGCATCACAATTTGCGAATTTGCAGACCCCAGGATCTTGCGGATACCAATCTCCTTCAAGCGGATCTCTGCGGTGAAAGCGGCTAACCCAAAAAGACCCAAGCAGGAAATAAGGATAGCTACCACGGCAAAATATTTGGATAAGGTGGACACCCGTTGCTCCGAAACATAGAGTTGGTTATAGACATCATCCATAAATTGATAATCCAGGGGCAGGCCATTATGTTGCTCTTTGTAATAAGTTTCTATGGTCTTCAACATCTCCATCGTTTTGCTTGTCTCGATTTTGACCACCGCGTTCATCCTACGACTACTACTTCTAAAAAAGGCAGGTTTAATGTTCTTATAGAGTGACTCCAGGTGAAAATCATTTACGACACCAATGATGGTCCTGTTACTGCCCCAAAGCTGAACAGTTTGCCCTATAGGGTCTTCCAACCCCATTTGTTCGATAGCCATCTGGTTAAAGATGATATTGTCTTTGTCCTTTTCCAAGTCATCCGAAAAATCACGCCCAGCCACAATTTCAATGCTCATGGTATTGAAAAAATCGTTCGTTACCACCACATCATCAAAGTCTATCAGTTCCTCCTCTTCTTGCCCGGGCCAGTTTACACCTCGTGTATTGTTACGATCACCGCTAGTCAGGTCACCGCTAATGGCGGCTACTCCGGTTATGCCTGTTATGCCTTCAAGGTGTGTTTTCATGGCCATAAAGGATTTGTAATTCGGGTACGTTTCATTGAAGAAGATCACATTTTCCCTGTCGTACCCCAGGTTTTTGGTTTGAATAAACTCCACTTGGCGGGCCACAGTGAATACCATTAAGATCAACATCAACGAGATCACGAACTGAAATACCACAAGACCCTTGCGTATCCACAGCGCTGATACCGATTTGATGATACCACCCTTCAATATATTGATCGGGCTTAACCCGGACAGGTAAAGTGCAGGGTAACTGCCTGCCAATAGCCCGGTGGACAAGGCAATACCAGCTAATGACAGCAGCCATTCGGCCTTAAACTCCAGTACTAGTTGCTTGCCGGTGATATAGTTGAATTCAGGAAGGATCAAAGCGATGATCAACAGTGCCAGCGTCATGGATAAGAACGACATGATCACGGCTTCCATCAGATACTGAATCGCGAGATCGCCACGCCTTGCTCCAATCGACTTTTTCACGCCAATTTCCTTTATTCTCCGCGAGGCGCGTGCTGTAGAAAGGTTCATAAAGTTAATACAAGCAATCACCAGCAGAAACATGCCAATGACAGAAAACAAGATCACGTAGGATATTCTACCTCCGGCTTGCACACCATTTTCAAAATTGCCATACAGGTATTGACTGGAATATTTTCTTAGGAATAATACGCCCGAGGATCCCGGGTTATTTTCCTTGATGAGCCCAGCAATTTTACCCTCGAATGCTTCTACGTCTGTGCCTTCTTTTAAGGTCAGGTACAGGCACGGATCGTTATAATCCCAACGCATGAGATCGGGATTTTTGGCTAAGTATAAATCGAAGCTAAAGGCTAGATCAAACTGTAGACTAGCATCTGCCGGCATGGTTTCGAAAACGCCTGTGATCGCATATACTCCAGTATAGGAACCAAATTCGTAATCCAAGACTTTACCGAGGGCTCCGGCTGCTGAGCCGTGAAGTTGGATGGCCAGGTCTTCGGAAATCACGCAGGAATTTTGGTCGGCCAGCACATCGGATTGATCTCCGGCTATAAGTGGGTGTGTGAAAATGGAAAAGAACTCTTTATTTACGTATTTAGCCTTTGCCTTAAGCTTGCCATCGTCTTTGTTCAGAATACCCGGAAAGGTATAGTTACTAGGAGGATAGCTGGCGGTAACATACTCAACCTCTGGCATCTCGTCCCTGAGTTTACCACCTAGTGGCATCGGTGTCCAATCCAAGGTTTCTACATCCTCACCTACTTTGAAGTTGACCATTACCTGGTAAAGGCGGTCATCTTTTTCGTGAAATTTATCCACAGAACGCTCATCTTGTACCCAAAGAAAGATGAGTAAAGCACAGGCCAGCCCGGTAGACAGTCCAATGAGATTAATAAGAAAAGTGCTTTTATACTTGAAAAAGTTACGGTATGCAATTTTGAAGTTGTGTTGATACATTGTTGTTGAATTTTGACCTATTGTAAATGTTTTTATAAAATCCGGGCGGAAATGTTTTAAGACCATCCAGATGAATTTTCTTTTGGCCGAAGCTGGAGATTGAGCGTATTGTTGTTGGAATATCTCAATGAGGTCGCCTTCCACTTCATGCAAGTAATCTTCCCGGCAGAACCAGCGCAGGAATTTTAGGGCGGTATGTGGAGGGGAGGGGCTCACGGTTTAATTCTATTTTGATCAAAATCAAATTGGTTATACTCGGACCCTTCCCCTGACAACCAACTGACGTGAGCCGTTAGGTTAAGTGTTTTTTGCCCTTGCTCACCCCTTAATCCCCTGAAGGGGAGACCAACTGCGCGGTGGATTGCCCCTTTAGGGGTTAGGGGCAATGGTGGGAATCCCTTTACACTCAAAACCCTAAAGGGGTGTAGAAAAGTCCCCTTTAGGGGATTTAGAGATAGAATGCGAGACTGGTTTCGGGTAATACACCCAAGAGTATAAGTTAATTTGTCTTGTATATCCTCTTTGACCTTGTCCATCCTTAAATCTTGTAAATCCAGATTAAGACTATTTACTCATCCTTTATACATTCAACAGGGTTAATGTTAGCCGCCTTTAAGGTTTGAATGCTGATCGTGAGCCATGCAATCACTAACGCCGCTAATGCCGCTCCCAGAAAAATCCAGATACTGAGATCAATGGCGTAAGCGAATTGGGTGAGCCATTCTTGCATAAATAAGTAGGCTAATGGTAGTGCGATCACAATCGATACAAGTACAAGCCGCATAAAATCCTTTGAAAGCAGCATTACCACACTCGAAACAGAAGCGCCGAGTACTTTTCTAATGCCTATCTCCTTGGTTCTTCGCTCAGCCGTGAAGGCCGTCAAACCAAAAAGCCCAAGACAGGAGATGATGATTGCAATACTGGCAAAGAACGAAGATAATGTGCTTACCCGCTGCTCAGATTGGTAAAGATCCTGGTAGCTTTGGTCCAAAAACGAGTAGTTGAAAATATAACCGGGAGCATATTTTTTGTAGAGCGCCTCTATGCCTTCAAGCGCTTCTTTTTCTCTACCGGCTTCCAGCCTGGCTGCAACATTGTTGGTTTCCTCTAGCCTAAAGTAAGCTGGGTTCACAGGTGCATGTAGTGACATATAGTGAAAGTCCTTTAATATACCGATGACCTCAAAGTTGAATCCTTCCCAAAGCACGATGTTCTTACCAATGGCCTCTTCGGATGAAAACCCCATTTCGTTGGCCGCTGCTTCGTTGATGATTATTTTCGAGCTGTCGGTGGAATAGTCTTTATTAAACCATCTACCTTCAGCCAATTTGAACCCCATGGTTTCATAGAAATTATAATCAACCCAAAAACGCTCAAAAAGAATTCGTTCTTCCGTCTCTTTTCCCTCCCATTCAACTCCTGGGTTGGAACTATACCTACCCAATAATTCATGGTTGGTACCACCGGCACTCACTACACTGGGTATGTTTTTGAGCTCGTTGAAAAATGTCTCCCTTCGATCAAAGATGCCCCCATCCTGGCTGAAGAATACAACGTTATCACGCTCATAGCCTAGAGGTTTGTTATTGAGATATTGTGTTTGACGATGAATAACTACTACTCCCACAATAAGCATAACCGTGAGGGCAAATTGGAAAATCACCAATCCCTTTCTTGCCCAAATTTCACCTGCTGAGTTGCTAATCCTATTTTTTAATACCTGTATAGGTAAGAAATGGGAAAGATAAAATGCGGGATAACTTCCTGCCAGAATACCCGTGATCATAACTGTAAGAATTGTTACGATAATTAGCTCAGGGGTAAATGATAGTATAATGTTCTTACCCGTGATTTCATTGAATGGAACAAGAAGTACAAAGACAAATACCAAGCAAAGAAGCATTGCTATAAATGAGGTTAGTATGGCTTCCCCAATATATTGTCCAATCAAACCCCCACGTCCAGCCCCGATCGCTTTACGAATACCTACCTCTTGTGCTCTCCTAGAGGCTTGTGCGGTGGAGAGGTTCATAAAATTGATGCAGGCAATAACGATAATGAATACGCCGATCACCGAAAACAACCTGACGTAGTCAATGCGCCCACCATCCGGTACTCCGTTGGTATAGCGTCCGTAGAGATATTGATCAGAGTACTTTTTAAGAAATAGATCTGTTTTGCTATCTGCCACTTTAGTTTTAAGATAGTCTGTGATTTTATTAGACGTTGTTTGCGGATCAGTGCCTTCCCGAAGGACAACGTAGGTGCGAGGCCCGGTATTTGCCCAATCATTGGCCCAGCTTGCCTGATCGAGGAAGTCTTGCAGGGGTAGCACAAAATCAAAAACATAAGTGGACTTTTTACTGATGTTCTCGAAAACGCCAGTGATAGTGAACTGCTGTACTTCTCCGTATTGCAGTGTCTGCCCCACAGCGTTCTCCACGCTTCCGTAAAAGGTAGTGGCCAACTTTCGGGAAATGCATATCGATGTCCTGTCCTTAAGTACCGAATTGTGGTCTCCAATGAGTAGGGGATAGGAGAAAATATTAAAAAAGTCTTCCCCTGCGTGATAGCCATTCTCACGTACAAAAGTATCTTCATGCGATAGCAGTGCGGGACGGATCCAGGTGGTAGTTGTCGCGTATTTTACTTCCGGAAAGTCAGCAGGCAGTGATTCCCCCAGTAATCCGGGAGTAGCCGGGGACACGGTCTTTTCCTCGTTGTATACTTCCATCTTCATGACTTGATACAGATGATCGTCATTTCCATGAAACTTATCTATCGAATACTCATCCTGTACCCACAAATAGATAAAGAAGGCGCATATAAGTCCCGTAGTAAGACCTACAAGATTTATGGCAAATTGCGTACGATGTCGTTGAAAATTTCGGATGGCTAATTTGAAATTATAATTGAACATAGTTATTGAGTTTTGACGTGTGTGTAAAGTTTTGAAATAGTCGCGCCTGAAATGCTTTAGAACATTCCACCAAAGCATTCGTTTGGCCCTTGACTTGTTTTCTGTTACCTGACTTTCATAAATTTCCAGTAAGTCTCCCTCGACTTCATCCAGATAGTCCTCCCGGCAGAACCAGCGTAGGAATTTTAGGGCGATATGTGGAGGTGTGGGGTTCATTAACTGTCAGAATCAGGATTCATTGGGTTGTGTGATTTACAGGATTTTACTTTCTATATAATCGTTTGACCTCTAAGCTTCTGGCTCCAAAGTTTATGAGCAGACCCGAGCCCTGTTTTATGTTTCATAGCTAAGCATCTTTGATAGATCACTTCTTGCCTGCACGCTGAACTGCTCTCCGGCAAGCAGGCTTGAAAACCATTTCCCAACGTGCTGTGAACTTTAATAGCACAGCCAATAATTTTGTAGGTTAAATCGTCTTGTATATCCTCTCTAATCTTGTTCATCATTAAATCTTGCTAATCCAGATTAAGACAATTTACTCATCCTTTAAACACTCTACAGGATTTTGATTGGCGGCTTTAAAGGTTTGGAGGCTAACTGTTAACCAAGCAATGACCAATGCTGCTGTGCCTGAAAGGGCAAACCACCACCAGGATAGCTCTACCCTAAAGGCAAACGAATTGAGCCATTCTTCAGCAAAGAAATAGCTCAAAGGGAGTGCGATCAGTATTGCAATGACTACCATTTTTGCAAAGTCGGCAGATAGTAATTTTACGATATTGACAACCGAAGAGCCCAAAACTTTTCTTATACCTATCTCTTTTTGTCTTTTTTCAGTGGTAAATGCCGCCAGCGCCAAGAGCCCTAAACAGGAGATGAGAATAGCTATCAGCGCAAAGTAATTCGTAAGTTTTGCCACCAACCTTTCAGCCTCATATAGTTTTTGATAATCGTCATCTATAAAAGTAAATTCTAATGGCAAGCCACCATTATGCTTTTTATGCGCTTTCTCTAATTCTGAAATAGTGTGGGTAACACCGTTTGGACCTACCTTGACTAGTATATTAGATAAGTTAGGGTATAACTGAATCATACAGGGTTTTATTTCTTCATATAGTGACTTGAAATGAAAGTCTTTAGCCACACCGATGATCTCCCTATCTTCTCCCCAAACTCTAATGATAGTACCAATAGGATTTTCCAACCCCATGGCTTTTATGGCCGTTTCATTAAGAATGATCTTATCTAGTTCAGTATTAAACTGGTCAGTGTAGGAGCGCCCTTCTGATATCTCTATTTCCAAGAGTTCAAACCAATTAAAGTCTACTTCTAAATTCCCGAACTCTATGCGTTGATCAGGTAACATCCCTGGCCATCTTACTCCCGAGGTACCGCCAACATCTCCAACGAAATCATGACCAAATGTGGTCGTGCCTTGCACACCGCTTATATTTTTTATTTCATTAATGAATGCAGACGGATCGTCTTCAAGTTCACTTGTAGTTGCAATGGCAAGAATATTATCATCGTTGTAACCGAGGTGCTTAGTTTGTACAAGATTGATTTGCTGATAAATGACAATTACGGCCATAATCAAAATAATTGAGATGGTGAATTGAAATACTACCAGTGCTTTACGAATAAATTTCTCTGAAATAGCTGTTTTGGTCCCTGAACTGATCAGACTGCCCTTTAAAATACTCGATGGTTTAAACCTTGATAAGTAAAAGGCTGGGTATAAGCCGGAAAATAAACTCACAAGCAGGGTAAGAACTGCCAGAGCACCACTAAAAGCAGCAGTGAACTCAAGAGATAGTTGTTTGCCTGTAAGGTCATTGAAATAAGGTAATAGTAGTACGGTAGTCAGAAGTCCAACGAATACAGATAGCATTGTAATCAATGTAGATTCAGCCAGGAACTGGACCACCAAGGAAGATCGATTGGCACCAATGGCTTTTTTAATTCCGATTTCTTTTAGCCTTCTGGAAGCACGGGCAGTGGCTAAATTCATAAAATTGATGCACGCAATGGTGATTATAAAAACAGCGATTAAACTGAACAATTTAACATAGCTGATCCTGCCTCCGGTTTGTATCCCATTTACATAATTATTATACAAGTAGCGGTCAGAGTAGGCAATGGGAAATAGTGAAGCAATAGCCCCTATGTTTTTACCCTCACGCTGAGCCGTCAATTTTCTACGTTTAAGGCCGCTGATTTTCGAGCTAAATTGATTGATGTCAGCGTCCTTTGCTAATAATACATAAGTGTCCGGGTTGCTGTTACCCCAGTTGTCCAAATTCTTTTTATAGATATCATAAAAAACCTGATAATTTAAAAGTAAGTCGAATTGTGCTGTAGAATTAGATGGAGGTTTTTCAAATACTCCTGTCACATGATACGAGCCGCTTGTTCTTCCTTTGTCCCATTCTATAGTTTTATCCAATGCGGATGCTACTGTTCCGAAGAGCATCACCGCTACTTCATCCGAAATTACGACTGCATATTTGTCCTCAAGCAGTTCATTTTTATTCCCAGCTATGATTTTCCAAGAGAAGATTTGGAAATAATCTTGCTCTACTAATTGCCCAAGAGCCTTTGTAGATTGTTCTTTATAGCTTACCACGCCGTGATCATTGTCAAACCATTCTGGAGTAATAGCACTGCTTGCATATTGCACCTCAGGAAATTCTTCTTTGAGCGTTGATGCCAATAAACCTGGGGTACTGGGAGAGGTGAGTGTATCTCCGGGAATAGGGATATTGGACATTACCTGATAGATGCTACCCTCATTTTCATGAAACCTATCTATGCTCATTTCATCAGTTACCCACAGGTAAATGAGCAGTGCACAGACGATACCCGAAGAAAGGCCCGTAAGATTGATTAGAAATGAGCTTCTGTACTTGCGGAAGTTCCTGAATGCTAGTACTGTGTTGTGTCGAACCATAGTTGTTGTATTTGAGTTTTGATCTATTCCTAATGCTTTTATGAACTCGGGGCGGAAGTGCCGGAGCGTGTTCCAAAAGAATCTCCGCTTTGCTTTAGCTGGAGAATGCTGATATTGGGCTTCATAAATTTCAATGAGATCACCTTCGATTTCGTCCAGGTAGTCTTCCCTGCAGAACCAGCGCAGGAATTTAAGGGCGATATGTGGAGTAGTAGGCTTACTCATCCTTTAAACATTCAATTGGGTTTACATTAGCTGCTTTTAAGGTTTGATATCCCACCGTTATCCAGGCAATGATTAATGCTGAAAAACCGGCAAAAGCAAACCACCAAAGGTTCAAATCAACACTAAAAGCGAATCCATCTAACCATCGAACGGCTATGAAATAGCTTAGTGGTAATGAAATCAACAAAGATGTTAGCACCATTAAAGTGAAGTCTTTAGACAGTACGGTAATGATTTTTAGAGCACCGGCCCCCAGAATTTTGCGAATACCTATTTCTTTGAGCCTACGCTCAGCAGTAAATGCAGCCAGACCGAAAAGCCCTAAGCAGGAGATGAGGATAGTGATACCCGCAAAATATTTGGAGATTACCGAAAGGCGCTGCTCGGCTCTATATTGCTTTTCATACTCCTGATCTAAAAATTGATAATCAAACAAAAAACCTGGATTGTGACTCTGGTAAAATTCCTGCAAGTTATTGAGTGCTTTGTCTTGGTTTTGGGTCTCAAGCTTAACCATATAGTAATTTGCTCTATGGGGGGCCAGGTAAAAGAATAATGGTTTTATTTCTTCTCTGAATGATTGATAGTGGAAGTTCTTGACTACTCCGATAATTTGCCTTTCATTGCCCCAGAGCTTCACCGTTTTTCCCACAGGGTCTTCAATATTCATATAATCAATGGCGGCCTGATTAAATATGATGGCAAAGCTGTCGGCTGCGTGCTCCCTTGAGAATGGTCTGCCGTCTTCAAATTCTACTTCCAGCAATTCAATCATATCGTAACCTACTGCTGTTCTGGTGAACTCTGTTCGATCTTCCGTATCTTTTCCGGGCCAGTTTACACTATACGTACCACCATTGGCTCCGGCCATGTTATGTTCTATTCCTGCAGCACCAATTACCCCTTCAATTTTGTTCAGTTCATTTGTCAAGGCTTCGTTTGCAGGAGATATGCTTCCTTCTTCTTCAATTAAAATGATGTTTTCTTTATTGTAACCAAGGTGTTTATTGTGAGTAAACGCTATTTGCTTGTAAACGACTAAAACCGAAACTATCAGAACAACGGACAAAGTAAACTGAAAGACCACCAACCCTTTTCTTGTCCATAGCTCACCCGTGGCACGATTAAGCTTTCCTTTTAGGATAGTTGCAGTATCGAAACCAGAAAGATAAAGTGCTGGATAACTACCCGCTAAAAAGCCCGTAAACAGTACAATACTTATTAGACCAAGAATAAGATCAAAGGAAAAATTAAGTGACAGTTGTTTTTCAGTGATTGAGTTGAACTGTGGGAGTAATAATGTCGCTAAAACCAACCCAATAAGCATTGCGATGGAAGACAGTGTGATTGATTCACTTAAATATTGAAAAATAAGGGTTTTTCTGTTTACTCCAATCGCTTTTTTTACGCCAACCTCTTTCAGTCTGCGTGAGGCTTTAGCTGTAGATAGATTCATAAAATTGATGCAAGCAATAAGCAGAACAAATACAGCGATTATCGAAAACAGATTTACATATTCAATTCTTCCACCTGACTGAACAGCGTTTTCGTATCCTCCATATAGATATCTGTCCGAGTATTTCGTAAGAAAAGGGGATCTATGCGTAGCCTGATTATCAGTTTTAACCTTGATAATATTTTTGAGTTTTGCATTTAGCTCGTTAACGTTTGTACCTTCATATAGTAGAACATAGGTGCGCGGCATAGTATTAAACCAATTTTGTACCCATTCGTTAGCTTCCCAGAATTTTTCGAAACTGAGTAGAAAGTCAAATTGAGACGAAGAGTTCTTGTCAATATCTTTAAAGACTCCAGAAACCTTAATGTCAACATGTTGCTGCCAAGTCATGTGCTGCCCTATGGCGGCTTCTGTACTTCCAAAAAACTGTTTCGCCAAAGATTCAGAGATTACAACCGAATTTTTATCTATTAATACTTGCTCAGGTTTTCCGTGAATTAGCTCATGTGAAAAAAGCTTAAAGAAGTCAGGACTCACGTGCATGCCGTAGGCATCGGCATAGTTTTCTCTATCAATAGAAATGGTTTGTTTCTCTTCATATGTTGTGGTTACAGCATATTGTACCTCGGGCATTTCATTAGCCAAGGCTTTTGCCATAGGCCCTACGGTGGTCTGGCGAGTGATCATACCAGTGCCTTGATTTACATGCTCTAATACCTGATAAAGCTGTTTATCATTGGCATGAAATTTATCCTTTTTGAGCTCATCTTGTACCCATAAAAAGATAGTGAGCGCGCAGGCTAGGCCAGTTGATAAACCGATACTATTGATTAGGAATGAGCCTTTATAGCGTTTAAAATTTCTAATGCTGAGTAGTAGGTTATGCCTTATCATTGCAGTTGTATTTGAATTTTGACTTATGTTAAAAGCTTTGATAAAATCAGGTCTAAAATGAGTTATCACTAACCAGGTGAATTTCCATTTTGCTTTAGCAGGAGAATCTATGAGTTGCTTTTCATAAATCTCAATCAGATCTCCTTCCACCTCATCTAAGTAATCTTCCCGGCAGAACCAGCGTAGGAATTTCAGCGTAAAATAAGGCGGAATAGGTTTCAAATTAACCTCTCAAGTTTTCCGTAGGACTGATTAACCCCGCCTTAACAGATTGATAACCCACCGTCCCTATCGCGATTAGGATCACCAGTCCGCTTGATATGATGAATACATCCCAGCCAAGTGTTGTTCTGTAGGTGTAATCAGCTAACCATTGATCCATGAAATAATAAGCCATGGGTGCAGCTATTAAAATGCTTATGGCTACAAGCTTCAAAAAATTGGACGTGAGCAACTGGAAAATATGGCTAAGCGAAGCCCCTAAAACCAGACGAATACTGATTTCCTTAGTGCGTTGTTCTACCATAAAAGCAGAAAGCGCGAAAAGTCCCAGACAGGCTACTACTATAGCCAGTACTGAAAAGGATGAAAGTATAGTTCCCATTCGCTGTACATCCTGGTACATCAGCGCAAATCGATCATCTAAAAAGGAGTAGCGTATCTCCTGGTTAGGAGCAAACTGCTTCCATATTCTCTCTATAGAGGTAATCGTACCGGCAATGTCTTCTGTTTGCATTTTTACGGAAGTAGTGGCAGAATTCGATCCTACAGCTAAGCAAAGTGGGCGTATTTCATCTTTCATCGATTCAAAATGGAAATTGTCAATGACGCCAATAACCGTTTTTAATCTGCTGAAGTGCTGGATACGCTGACCTACCGGGTTTTCAAATCCCATGGCATCGGCCATTTTTTGATTGATAATCAATGACAAAGAGTCAGAAATCATATCCGCGTTAAAATTTCGACCATCGATGAGGTTCATGCCCATCGTATTGATATAATTGGCATCTACCTTCCATATCTGCCCTAATATGGGGTTTTCCTTGCCTCGCATCCCTTCTTTATGGAAGGCATTGTTATCTCGCATAGTACCTGCTACCGGTAAGTAATCGCTGATTGATACGTTTTCTACACCCGCCAGGTTGAGTAGTTCGTTTTTGAAGGTGATGGACTGATCACCTAATGTATTTGTACCCTGGATCATCAGTACCTGGTTTTTATCAAAACCCAGATCTTTATTTAAAATAAAGCTCATCTGACGATGTATTATGAAAGTAGCAATAATGAGTACAATAGAGGTGGTAAACTGAAATACCACAAGCGTACTTCGTAATCCGGATGACTTACTGCCCTTACTTAAATTACCTTTCAATGTATTGATGGGTTTAAAAGACGATAGATAGAGAGCCGGGTAAAAACCTGCAAGGATTCCCAAAAGAAGGCAAGTGCCAAAAAGACCAGGTAAGAACCACCACTCAGCTAACGGTAAGGCGAGTGCTTTGCCGGATAACGTATTAAAATAAGGAAGTAGTAAACTCGCCAAACATAGGGCTACAACAAAGGCAATAAAACTAAAAACGAAAGATTCAGTGAGAAACTGGTTGATCAGTGTACCTCTACTAGAGCCCACCGTTTTTCTCAAGCCTACCTCTAATGCTCTATTGGCTGATCTGGCGGTAGAAAGGTTGATGAAATTAATAGCGGCAATGAGCAGAATAAAGAGAGCTACGGCACTGAAAATCCAGACAAACCGAATATCTCCATGATTTAGATTATCTACAATCTCCTCATTGTAAAGGTGAATGTCTGAAACCGGTTGCATATGGTAACTTACTTTCTTGGATTCTTCTTCTACTCCCTGATCTCCTGCTGCTACCCACGCAGGAGCAAAGTATTTTTTAGTGATCTGATCCAGTTTATCCTCCAATTGCTTGATGTTGGTATTTGGATGGACTTTGAAATAGGTATGATAATTAGTGGCATTCCAGAAGTCTTGCTCCCCAGGCCATAGTTCAACCCCAGTAAGCGTCATAAAAAAATCATATTGAAAATGTGAGGCTTCTTTTAATTGCACTACCCCCGTAATGGTGAAGGGGCCGCCTCGGGCGTTATTTTTCATTACTATCGTCTGACCGATAGGATCTTCTTTAGGAAAGAATTTTTTAGCTTTTTCTTCGGAGATCACTATGGTATTGGGCTGTGTGAGTGCTGACCGGGAATCGCCCTTAATGAAGTCTATTTCAAGAATTTCCAGCAGTTCATGATCTGCATAAGTGAAGCCGGATTCGTGAAAAATCTGAGCATCATCATTGATTTGTATTTCACTGGTACCTGCGCCAAAAGACTCGGCGTTCAGAAGACGACCAGCTTTTTCTATTTCAGGGAAATCGGATATCAGCGCTTTAGCGGTAGGAGCTGGAAACCACACCCAAGCTCCTTCACCTTCAAATTCGAAAACGAGTCTGAATATCTGATCTTTATTGGTGTAATGCTGATCGTACTTAAGTTCGTCCTTTACAAAGAGTGTGATCAATAGACAAGCGGCAATACCAAGGGCAAAGCCTCCAATCTTGATAGCAGAGTACATTTTCTGCTTGATCAAATGCCGCCAGGCTATTTTTAGATTATTGTTTAACATAGTTGTTGTATTTGAGTTTTGACTAAATGCTTTTATGAATTCAGGCCTGAAATGTCTAACGACCGTCCAGATAAATTTTCTTTTTGCCGAAGAAGGAGTTCTCAAATATTGAAGCTCATAGATCTCAATGAGGTCTCCTTCTACCTCATCCAGGTAGTCTGCCCTGCAAAACCAACGCAGGAATTTGAGTGCCAGTGAAGGTGGGGGAGGTATCAACGGAAAGAAATTTCTGGGATCTTTTTGTAAAGTTCAGTACGAACATCGTATTGTAGATCAAGTGCCTGTTTTCCAAAGGCGGTGATCACGTAGAATTTTTTTCTACGTCCGCCACGATCAGAGGTAATACCCCCAAAACGTGACTTCACAAACCCCTTTTCTTCCATGCGCTTAAGAGCCACATGGATCGCGCTAATATTAACTTTCTTGTTTAGCTGCTTTTCTAGTCCTTCGAGAATGGATACTCCATATGCACTATCATGCTGAGCAGCTACGATGAGTAGAACTAATTCTTCGAATTCCCCGAGAGATGGTGCTTTCATAAGCGTTTGAATTTATTTACTTAACAAACGTGAATATAATATATTAGTTTCATAATTGTTAAGTAAATTATTAACATCAAGTATTGATGTGGCTTGAGTAGATTTTCAATAGGAGAATACGCTTGCTACAAAGCTCTAGGTTAAAAGAAGATGTTAGTGCTTGGCAGCTCTTTTTTAATTGTCGCTTTTTCTTCCAATGAAAAATTATTTCCCTTAAGTTCTAACACTTTCAATTCTTTTAGTAACTCTGAATTTTTATGATCTTTCGCAGATCATTATTTCGAAGCGATAAGATCTTTGAATTCGAAGAGGTAGCAGCGTATTGTAAAACAGAGTGCGGATTTATGTTAGGATTATTATCTAGCACTAACCCATTTAATTGATTAATTTGATTGAACTCTTTGAGAAATTCATCTTAAATTATAATCAATAGCACCAGAATTTTTAGGTTATGTAGTTAAGATAGGATACGTGAGGCTACTGCTACATCAAGCTGAGGATTATCTGCTGGGTGAAACTCCTTTATTTTTTTAGTTGTTAAAATCTTCAGATCGCATGCGAATATTGAAACGGTCCAAACAAAGGAAATCAAGCTTTTCAATTTGTAATAATACCTCTACTGTAGATTTTAAGTCCTTGATAGAATTATCTGAGACATTTATTTTACGTAGCAACAGTAATTTATTTACAATAGATGGAAGACTGTCAAACCTATTTCCCCTTAGGCTATGCAAAATGAATATACTTTCTATGTAAAATGAATATATTTTCTATGTAAAATGAATATGTTTTTTATGTATAATGAACGTATTTTATTACATTTGCTTTTGATGATCCAAAGAATTAGCCATGTAGAAATAAGAGAAACTCTTGGTCAATATCCCATTATAGCATTAACGGGACCACGCCAATCTGGTAAAACTACCCTGTTAAAGCAGATGTTTAGTGATTTTAGATATGTTAATTTAGAAACACCGGATACGCGAGATTTCGCTCTTAAAGATCCAAGAGGTTTTCTGGCAGAGTATAATAGCAAAGTTATATTTGATGAGGTTCAACGGGTTCCTGAACTGTTTTCTTACCTGCAATCTTTAGTGGATGAGAGCAGGCTAATGGGACAGTTTGTCCTTTCAGGTTCACAGAATTTCCATCTCATGGAGCGTATTACTCAAAGTCTGGCAGGTCGTGTGGCTATGTTCAAATTATTCCCATTTGAATTTCATGAAATGAAGTCGGCAGGCTGGCTTTCAGATGATATTCCTGAAGTATTCACTAAGGGATTTTATCCAGCACTTTTTGAACGTAAATCGGATCAGGATAGATACTATGCTAATTACATTGATACGTATGTAAAAAGAGATGTTGGCCAACTTATTAATATACAAGATAACCGTACGTTTAATAATTTCATAAAGATGTGCGCCACTCGTGCTGGCCAGCTATTAAATTTCAATGATTTGGCACGAGATGTAGGAGTAAGTCATTCCACTATACGCAACTGGCTATCTATTCTGGAAACCAGTTATATCGCGTTTACATTACCTCCTTACTATGCTAATTTTGGTAAACGAATCATCAAAAGTTCAAAGCTTTATTTTTATGATGTGGGTTTACTTTGCCACTTACTCAACATACGAAAAGGAGATATTTCACCGCTTAATGCCATGTGGGGCAATATTTTTGAAAATATGGTAGTAAGTGAGCTAGTGAAACAAAATTATCATTCGAATTTATTGAGAGATTACTACTTCTGGCGAGATTCAAATGGAAATGAAGTCGATTTATTATACATGAAAGGTGAATCGTTAATTATTTATGAGATAAAAGCCAGTAAAACAATTAAGGAGGATATGTTTAAAGGGTTGAGGTACTTTAATAAAATTACAAATAGTGACGTAGTTGAACAATACTTAATTTATGGAGGTGATGTTCCACAAAAAAGAACGGATCTTGAAGTTCTGCCTTGGTCCAGTATTCACTGAAATCATTTTTTAATACAATTTCCTTCAAATCCATGAATGATAAATTGATCACATCAGTACTCTCATAGTTTGTACCAGTACCTTATTCGACCTATTTTTACTCTCTATGGGTAAGAAGATCACTTGTAAATCCTGTGGTAATCAGTTCATCGGAAATTACTGCAACATATGCGGTGAAAAAGTGATCAAACAAGAAGATCGTAAACTCAAACACCTTTTTTCAGAGCTTTTCAATGCCTTTACCTTTGTAGACAGCAAATTATGGTATACACTAAAAGTGATGTTAGTCTCACCCGGGAAGTTTCCTAACGACTATGTTGAAGGCAGACGATTAAAATACATGAGGCCTACAGCACTCTTTTTTATGGCCAATCTTATCTATTTTCTTTTTCCCCTTATTAACACTTTCACTACGGACTTGCATATACAGTTACAAGGATTTTTCTACAGCGATTTAGCTAAAAGTATGGTAGATGGTTTTTTGGCTAATAGCGGCTCTACCTATGAAAATTTTGAGCTGCTCTATAATGCTAAAACTACTTCGCTATCTAAGCTTTTACTACTTGTTTTCGTGTTGATCCTCTCTTTATTTTTTAGTTTAATTCATATCGGGAGCAAAAAAAGGCTCATAGCTGATCATATAGCCGTTAATCTGGAATTAATGAGCTTCATATTGCTAATATGCATTGAGCTTTTGTCTACGTTTCTCTTTTTGATCGTATCACTCACACAATGGCAATTTCTTTTCTCAAATGATTATTTAACGGCTATTGTTATGTTAATAGTCGGATGGTATTTCTTCCAGATGGAAAAGCGCTTTTATGGATTTACCGGAATTAGAAGAGTAGTTAATTTGGTACTTTGCTTTGTAAGTATCGTCATTACGTTGATTATTTATAGGGGTGTACTATTCTTAATCACATTCTGGTCTATAACTTGATTAACAAATAGTTACTTATTCCAACTCTTTCCTCTTATTCAGGGTCTTGAAAATAATTGACCTCTAATCTAAAATTAAGATGATATGAAGTATCCTCTCGTTCTATCTGTAATGATCTTTTTTTCTTGTGATGAAGACAATATCCAACAGCTAAACACTGAATCACCCTCCGCTACTTCACAGAGCCAGAAGACTTCAAATAATTCAATAGCAACTATTGTTTCGGATGCCTTCGAGATTAACGATGTAAAAGTAGAAAATGAAAACCTTTTGGTAGAAGTTAGTTACAGCGGGGGCTGTGAAGAACATGAATTTGAACTCATTTGGCCAGAAGTAATAACCATGATTTTTCCACCTGATTTTGGTGTAATACTTACACACAACGACAATGAAGATTCCTGTGATGCATATTTAACTGAGACTTTAGTTTTTGATATGTCAAACAATCCGTTAGGCTTATCGAGAGACTTATTTTCTGTAATGAGGATTTCCGTGATCAATGGTAGTGACGATACTAACGTAGTGAGCAACAGGTAATCAGCTTTACTAAGCCTCTAAGACTTAGTAAAGCTTTAGACATTTCTTACTCTGATCTTAAAGTATCTATAGGGTTAACCAAGGCTGCTTTTATAGTTTGATAGCTAATTGTAATTACCGTAATTGTAAATGCAATCAAAATACCCAAACCAAAAACCCACCATGGTAAAGTAGTCCGATAATTATAATCAGCCAACCACTCTTGCATAAGATAAAAAGCAATAGGTGTTGATATGATCCCCGCTAAGACTATTAGCAGGGCAAATTCTTTGGATAGTAATACCCAGATTTTGCTTACGCTAGCGCCCAGTATTTTTCTGATACTGATCTCTTTTGATTTTCTTTCGGCCAAAAAGGCTGCCATGGCGAAAATTCCCAATGAGGAAATGAATATAGTAATAATACTGGCAATCATAGCTAAACTGCTCATGCGCTCTTCATCCTGATACTTACGCTTTAGGCGGTCACTAGAAAATGAATAGTCGAAAGGGCTTTCCGGGTTAATAGATTTAAACACCTGCTCAATTTCCAAAAGGGCCGTGGAAATATTAATTTTTGGATTCAGCTTGATGCTTACCACAGATGATCTACCTACAAAATCATAGTAGTATATCGTCTGCTTAGTGGGTTCATAAGCTCCTTGATTGAGTAGGTCCTTTACAACCCCGATGATCGTTAATTTTCCCCCAAATGCATCGAGAGTTTTTCCCAGGGGCTCATCAAATCCAAGATATGAAACGGCCGTCTGGTTCACGATGATGCTCATGGAATCGCTGGCTAGATCCTTGTTAAAATCACGGCCCTGAACAATTTCCCAATTAACAACTTTACCGAAGTCGTAATCAACGCCATTGGTCACAAAAGTATCTTGCATTCCCGCTGGTTTCCCTTCCCAGTTGAACCCACTGTTATTGATATAAGTATTGGTTACGGTACTTTCAGATAAGGTGAGGGCTGAGGCCAAATTTTTATCTAAAACTTGATTTTTGAAGATCTCATAATTTTTAATTTCATCGCTTGACTGTAAAAAGGTAGTCACCACACCATCTGTATCATATCCTAAGGGCCTGTTTTTGGCATGTTGAATTTGCTGATTGATCACCATAGTACCGATGATCAGGATGATGGAAATAGAAAACTGGAATACAACCAACGCTCTTCTTAAAGCTCCCTTACCTGCTTTACTTTCCTTTTTCAACGATTTGACCGGTGAAAATGAGGATAGCATAAGTGCTGGGTAGCTTCCTGACAGCAAAGAAGTGAATATGATGAAAGCAAGGCTGGCCGTCCAGAACTCCCAGCTTTGCCAAGGAATGGATAACATTGTGTTGAACAGGTTTTCAAAATAGGGGAGTGCTAAAATGGTGAGCAAAATAGCGGCAATGTAGGATAGTGTGGTAATAAAGAGGCTTTCTGAATAGTACTGTCCTATCAATTGACTTTTCAGGGATCCCAGTGATTTTCGGATACCAATTTCTTTGGCTCGTTTATCAGCCCGCGCAGTACTTAAATTCATGAAATTTATGCATGCCAATACAAGAACAAAGCTTCCTATAATCCCAAATAGCCATATCGCATCTATTTTACCTCCAGTATTAACACCATTCTTGTATTCACCATAAAGGTGCCACTTACTCATAGGATGAAGAAATATCTCTGGTTTGAATCTTTGGTCATCCTCACCAGCTCTTCTTAATTTAACATCTTTGATAGCCAATGAGGCGCTCTCCATATTTACGTCCTCCTTGAGCTTTACAAATACCCTAAACCAGCTGGCACCCCAGCCTACGCGGCCTTCAAGGTTGCGCATTTCATCGTAAAACCCCCAGGAGCCTATGTAGTCTATTTCATCAAATTTTGTGTTGCCTTTAATATTCTTGTAGACACCTGCTACTTTCAACAACTTTTTATTTGGCATCATAACCGACTTTCCAATAGGCGATTCACCATCGAAAAAGGATTCTGCGAAGGACTCGGATATAAGAATACTTGCGTAGTCTTTTAGGGCATCTCTAGATCCTTCCACCATTTCAATGGCTAGGATATCGGCTCCACCATCTTGAATGAAGATTCCTCTTTTATTAAGTACCTTATCTCCAACTTTGAAGATATAGCTATTATTGTAAGAGGATGTCACTGCATGCTCAAATAGATTTGGATAATCCTCATGCAGTGCCGGAGCCAATTGTAAAGCCTGACCCTGCCAGGTTTCAATATCACTTTCAAAGGTTTGATTTTGATAAACCTGAGCTATTCGATCATATTCAGGATGATATTTGTCGTATCCGATTTCATATTGAATCCAGATACCTATCATAAGGGCTACAGCCATTCCAACGGCTAATCCTGAAATATTAATAAAGGAGAACCCCTTGTTGTTGACGAGGTTCCGCCAGTGTAGTTTAAAATAGTTTTTATACATGGTTATGAGATTTTGAGCCCGCTTTAGAGCGGATAATTTTGACTTATATTTTTTTATAGCAAATGGCCTCAGGTAATTCAATACCTGGTACCAGTAGTTGCGGCTAGCCAGTGCTGCTGTTTTTTGTGCTGCTGTGGCATAAAATTTCTCATCTAAATCGCCGAATACTTCTTCCGCCAGTTCATCTTTGATAAACCATTGGAGTAGCTTCTGAGCGTATTTTGGAGGTTTTACCACCTTATTCGGATCTCAACGTTTCTACGGGATTGGTAATAGCTGATTTTATAGCTTGATAACTCACTGTGAGTAAAGTGATAACTAGGGCACCTATACTAGCGTAAATAAATATCCAGACGGAAATATCCATTCGATATTCGTGCTTAGCAATCCAATTATTCAGCACATAGTAGGCGATCGGAGCTGCTATTACAGATGACAGAATCACCAGAAAAACAAAGTCTTTGGTAAGAAGTCGCCAGATGTTAGTTACAGTGGCACCCAAAACTTTTCTTATACCTATTTCCTTGGCGCGCTTCTCGGTCATAAAGGCGGCTAACCCGAATAGACCGAGACAACTGATGATAATAGCGAGAATGGCAAAAAATGTCGCTAGCTGTCCCGTTTTTTCTTCCGCTTCAAATTTATTCGCGTACTCATCTTTTATCACTTTAAAATCGGTGTATGCACCCGGGGCCAGGTCACGATACACAGCTTCTATTTTAGCAATAGCCTCTCCTTGAGGGTAGCCTTTTCTGATTCGAATAAATTGCCAAAACTGCTCGCGTTCGGTTAAAAACATGATCGCTGGCTTACTCGATTCAAAAGGATCTCCTTTTATGAGGTCCTTAACTACTCCAATAATGGTAAATTGTGGAGATCCCCAGTAATCGTTACTGCTATAAAGTGTCATCCCCACGGGGTTACCAAGTCCCATTTTTTCTTTTGCTGACTCAGTAATGACTACAGCTGCATTATCCGTTTTATTATCCCGGGAGAAATCCCGTCCTTCTACAACTTCCCAGCCCACTGCTTTGCCATATTCGTGATTTACACGAATGGTATTAAAGGAAATGTTAGCTTCAGGATTTGAACCTTCCCAGCTAAATCCACCATTGTTACCTAACGTGTTGGTGAGCGGGTAATTGGATTCACCTATTTCTTCTACTACTCCTGTATTAATCAATTCATTTCTTATGGTCTGAAGTTTTCCATCAAGCTCAGAAGATCGTTTTGGCATCATGAGTAACCCATCTCTTAAATAACCTACGGGCCGCTCTTTTACGAATTGGATTTGCTGATAGATGATTATCGTTCCAATGATCAAGGCAATAGATACCGTGAATTGAAAAACCACGAGCACCTTTCTTGGAATTGCAGAATACTTGCCCGTTTTAAAGGATCCTTTTAAAGATCGTACCGCATTGAATCCAGATAAAAACAGGGCTGGATAACTTCCTGCCAGTATTCCCGTGATCAGTGTAAAGCTAATTCCGGCTAACCAAAATAAAGGTTGGTTCCATGGAATGCTCATGTCTTTTCCTGCAATACTGTTAAAAGAATCCATAAACAAGGCTACTAAACCCAGGGAAAGCAGAAACGATAAAAAAGCCACCAGAATAGATTCGCTTAAGAATTGATAGATGAGTTGGGTTCTCTTAGACCCCATACTTTTTCTAACCCCAACTTCTCTTGCTCTATTTTCAGATCTGGCCGTGCTTAAATTCATAAAGTTCACGCAGGCCAACAGTAAAACGGCCAATCCAATAGCGCTGTAAAGCCAAATAATGGTTACTCTCGGATTAGCCACGAGCTGTCCATTCTCAAATTCCGAATTTAAGTGCCATTCACTCATCGGGTGAACAAACAGCTCAACTTGCCGGTCTGGGCTTCGATGTGGATTATAAGCATCTTTAATTAAAGCAGAAGCTTCAGACCAAGATACTCCTTCTTTGAGTTGAAGAAAGAGAAACATGTTTTGATTATCCCAAACATTTAGGTCGGCCCAGCCATAAAGATAGACATCCAATGGGGCCAGGTATTCGGCACCGGCAAATTTTGAATTCCTAGGAATATCTTTGTAAACACCTGTTACAGTAAGTTCACCTTGCTCATTAAATTGGATCACTTCTCCTACCGGATCTTCTTCGCCAAAGATTCGTTTTGCGAATGATTCCGATAACATGATAGTCTGAAGGTCGTTAAGTCCATCGTAAGTGCCTGAAATTAGGTCGAAGCTGAACATTTCTAAACCTTCGGGTTGAATAAAGTAACCGTCTTCCAGGTAATGATCATTCTTGTAACTGATCAGGCGTTCTTCAAATCGCCACCTTAGCAGTACTGCCTTGTCGAATTTGTTGGGATAGGTTTCTTTTATGTAGGTTCCAAGCCCCGTACACACCACTGCATTGGTTTCCAATTCTCCATTGAACGTACCATGAAACATGACCTGACCTATTTTATCATAGTTGTCGTGATACTTGTTGAATGAAAATTCGTCATATACCCACATTCCTATGAGCATCGCCACTGCCATTCCCATGGCTAAGCCACCAATATTGATGAAAGAGTAACCTTTGTTTCTGCTGAGGTTACGGTATCCGATTTTGAAATAATGTAATTGCATGTTGTTGTTGATTAAGTTTGACCTATATTTTTTGATGGCAAAAGGCCGTAAATAGTTAAAGACCTGATACCAATAGTTGAGTTTTGCTTTGAATAGTGATTCCGTTCTTAGGGTTTGATAAAATTTCTCTTCCAAATCACCTAATACCTCTTCTGCCAGCTCTGTTTTCAAAAGAGCTACCAAAAGCTTAGTAGGAAATTCAGGTAAGCTGTTCATCTTATTCAGAACGAAGTGTACTTACGGGATTGGCCATCACAGCTTTTATGGCCTGGAAGCTCACGGTTATGACAGTGATGATCAAGGTGAGGAAGGCCGCCAGTAGGAAGACTTTCCAGCTTACGCTAATATGGTAGGTAAAACCATCTAACCATTCCTTTAGAAAACAATATGCCAAGGGAAAAGAAATGGCTGAAGCTATCCCAACTAGAAATACAAAGTCCTGAGTCAGTAATTGCCAGAGCTTTAACATTGAAGCGCCTAATATTTTTCTAATACCTACCTCTTTAGCTCTTCTCTCAGCCATGAATGAGGCAAGCCCGAAAATTCCTAAGCAGCATATGATAATAGCCAGGATTGAAAATATTGTAGATAGTTTACCAATGCGCGCCTCATCGATGAACTTTTGATTATAAGTGTCATCTACAAAAGTGAACTCAAAAGGCTGTTCAGCATCATACTTTTTGAAAACCGCTTCTATTTCTGTAATACTAGTACTAACGCTTTTTTCAGGTGATAACTTGAGTAGTGCTACATTTCCAGGACCGGTGGAAAGAAAATAGATCATAGGCTTTTGATTGGCATAAGGCGATTCTATGATCATATCCTTTACTACACCTATAATGGTGAACGTATTATCCCACCAAGTCACTTGCTGACCTACTGGGTTTTCTAATCCCATATAATTAATGGCCGATTGGTTTAGGATTAGCGCGATAGAGTCTGAAGGAAAATCCCTTGAAAAATCACGTCCCTCCATTATTTCCCACTCAATAGTTTTACCGTAGTCATATGAGGAGCTGATCATACCAAAATCCGTACTAATATCCGGGTCTTTACCCTGCCAGCTTAACCCGCTGGTGGTGGCCCATACGGAGGTAACTACACTCTGTGATTCGGCCATTGACGTTACTACATCAAGTTGTTTAAGCTCATTGGCAATAGCGTCAAAATGCTGATGAATAGTTGGATTTTGGAGAAATACGTTGACCAGGCCTTCCCTTGAATAACCTGTAGGTCGGTCTTTAGCATGTTGAATTTGCTGGTAAACCGTTATAGTTCCGATGATCAGTGAAATAGAAACGGTAAACTGACAAACCACCAAAACCTTTCTGGGAAGTGAGGAGTATCCACCACCTGACGTTATGCTTTTTAATACCTCTACTGGCTTAAAGGAGGATAAGTAGAAAGCCGGATATCCACCTGCCAGTAGGGCCACAATTAAAATGAATACTGTGCTCAATGCCCAAAAGCTTGAACTTACCCATGGCATAGTAAGCTCTTTATTTGCCAGTTCGTTAAAATAGGGCATAAGCAGGGATGCGAACAGCAGCGAAATAAAATAGGCGAAGCTTACTACTAACACCGATTCCACCAGAAACTGAAGAATAAGTTGCTTTTTAACTGAGCCTATAGCTTTTCTAATACCTACTTCTTTTGCTCGGGATTCATTTCTGGCCGTATTGAGATTAATGAAATTAATACAAGCCAGAAGTAGAACAAAAACGGCTACGGTGCCGAACAAATGAACATATTCTATTCTACCTCCTATGTTTATGCCATTCTTGAATTTTGAGTACAGGTGCCAGTTGTCCATGGGGTGGATGAATAGCTTTGGGTTTTGCTGGCTTAGATACTCGGTGATTTTCTTCTTTTTAGCGTCTTCTATACTTGCTGAAGCACTTTCAAACGAAGTGTTTTCTGCTAACTCCACGTACAGTGATACAAAATTCGGTCTCCACGGATCGTTAAAGTCGGCAAACCAGGGTTCATTGCTTTTTAGAAAATCCCAGGAGGCGATGAAGTCTAATCCGGTAAATTGTGTATTTTTTGGAAGATCCTGGTACACTCCTGTTACCTTTACTGGCGGCATGTTCCCTATAACCAGCGTGTTATTTACAGGATCTTTATCTTTAAAAATAGCACGAGCCGTAGATTCTGAAAGTAATACGGATGTGGGATCTTCGAAATCTCCGGTTCCTGATATCATTTGTAGCGATAGTAAATCGGTAATTCCTTTTTCAAAGTAGGCACCTTCACGGTTAAAAGTTTGATCATCTAGAGTCAGTACATGCTCAGTCCAACTCACCGCCATGACTATATTTTCAAAATTGTCCGAATAATTCGTTCTAAGTTCTTCGGAAAGCGGAAAGGGTGTACTTGTCCAGGTTTGCGTTTCTCCGTTATTATTGACGTTTTGTATTACGAGGCCTATTTTATCATGGTTAGGTATATGGGTATTATAGGTAAGCTCGTCATGTAGCCAAAGGCTGATTAACAACGCCACCGTAATTCCAAAGGCTAGTCCACCTATATTGATGAAGGAGTAACCTTTGTTTTTGCGCAGGTTTCTGAAACCAATTTTAAAGTAATTTTTAAGCATATCTGTGTTGTTTGAGTCTGACGTTAATCTTTTGACGGCAAAAGGTCTGAGATAATTCAGTACCTGGTACCAGTAGTTCAGCTTTGCTGCTATTCTTGTTTTTGTCTTTAGTGTTGCGTTATACTTTTCATCTAAATCTCCCAGAACCTCCTCTACCAGTTCGTCTTTTATGAACCATTCCAGAAGTAATTCAGCGAATTTTGGTGGAGCTATATTAGTTTTGGATACCAATTCAAATGCTGCTAAAGCCTGCTAATTCTGAACCGAGGCCAGGAAATTGCTGCCAAAGTGATACTCTGAAGTCGCGTGCCTCCCTTAGTGTGCGCTGACCTAATGCTGTTATTTTATAAATGCGCTTTCGGCGTCCACCACGTTCGGGTGACGATGCTCCCATTTCTGAGGTGAGAAAGCCTTTCTCTGATAATCGGTTTAGCGAAGAGTGAACGGCACCAATAGATACAGAACGTTTGGTTTGTTCTTCAAACTCTTCCGCTACTTTAAAGGCGTAGGCCTGCTCCCCTAAGATGCCTACCAGCAATAGCACCACTTCTTCAAACTCGCCCAATCTTGTTTCTTTCATGAATAATAAATTTTTTCGACCCAGTGAATATCTAATGCACTAGATCGTCTGCCACTAATTTTGTTTAGATGATAACTTACTAAATTGTAGAACTAATATACGAAGCTAATAATTATTTGTTCTACTATTTAGTAACTAATTGTTATTGTAGTGTGGTATTATCGGTAATTGAAATATTTAGGACTTTGGCCAGGGGTGAAATTTGATTCTTCAAATTGCTGAGATCCTTACTGCTACACAGGTATTCTTTATTACCATTATCGAATTTAATGTAAGCATCGAACTTTCGGCTTTCAAAAGTAGAAGACTGCGTGGTGTGGGCGGTGTATACCTTCTGTGTAACCTTATTTGCATTGATATAGAGCTTTTCTATTTTGTTAAAAGATACCTGCTTGCCAGACTTAAGAAAAAAGAATGAATAATAGCTGCGATACGTTTTAGATATAATATTGATTTCAATCCCCGATCTACCCGTTAAAATGAGTAGGCCAATAGGCACCAAAATCAAGGAAACTATAAAGTTTTCCAAGAGAAATACTACTCCGGTCAGCGTAAACGCACCTCCTAAAAGCTGAAAATACCATGGGAATAATGCACCAGCTTTTATATCAAATTGACCTTTGCTCACTCAATTAGTTTGAGGTTTTGGGAGGAACGAAATCAACAGTAACCGGCTCTACACTATACCCTTTGGCCTGAAGCATTTCTATTAATCCATTCTCACCGATCAGATAAGGTGCACCTAAAGAAATGAAGGTAGGCTTAGACTTCATCTGTTTTTCTAGTTTTGGTAACCAAGCTCTCGTACGGTCATCATAATATACCTTTTTAAACGCCTGACTCTTATTGGTGGCTTTAAAGGTTTCCCTTTTAACATCTTCCAGGTCTTGTTCTCTTAAATAAGCATTTACCATTTGCTGATAGCCTTGAATATGTGCTTTGAAATTGTTAACGGTATACTTCAAGGCTTCCACCTGATCTTCAATTGGAAACTGTTGGAAAGCCGTAATCTCTTCCTCTATATTACTTAAGCTCACGAATTTCAGATTATCTTTTTTAGCCAAAGACTGCAGTCTTTTCTCCGGATAAGTGATATTATCACCAAGGTCTAAGGCGGCTGTGGTGGTCACCAAAATTATAGGCTGCAGTCTGCTGTAGAAGTCATAATAGGCATTTTCTTTTACCTCATAGTCCTTTAATAGCAGCAACCTAAGTTGGTTCAGTTCTTCTTCATTCAGGTAGTCATTGATCCAGCCGTTATTCGGAATTCTTACCGCTTCATTAAACTTTTTTTGTGTTTTTCGGTCCAGTGCCATTTTAGTGGCAAACACCTCAGAAGCTGACAAAGCATCTTTTACCGGTTGAGGAATGAAGTAACCGTCTTTAGGTACAAAATTGATGGTGCCAAAAAGGTAAGAGGGTTTTTTCAATCCGTTACCTTCTACTTTCCATAGTACTGATTGCTCCTGAGCCAGTATCATACTAGAACTCATAAAAAGGAAAAAAATCAATCGAATCACTTTTTTGAATTTAGTTACTTGCCAACGTGACTAAGTTAGTACGATTTAGCTAAAAATTGTACATCACGTAAAATGCTTTTTCCACCAGTATTGGAATACAATTAACCCCCAGATTCTGGCATGAACATCTCCCGGGTTACTTGAAAAAAGCTTTCGCTTTAGTTTTTTTATTTCCTTAACGCTAAAGATGCCCTGTTCTTGTATAAGTGAATCATTTAAAAGATCATCCTGGATCATGCTTTTCATCTCTTTTCTAAACCACTTGAGTAGTGGTACTTCAAAGCCTTTTTTTGGTCGATTATATAATTCATCTGGTAAAATGTCTTTAAAAGCATCCTGAAGAATACGTTTTCTATGTGATGAATTTATCTTTGAATCTTCGGGGAGCTTCATCGAATACTCTACTAGCTCATGATCTAAAAACGGCACCCTTACTTCCAGACTGTTGGCCATGCTCATCCGATCTACCTTGGTAAGCATGTCATCTGTTAATACCAGCTGAATATCAGTGAAGAGAAGATCATTTATACTCTCATTCTCCGGAATGTGTTTTAAAAGATCCTTTTTTAGCGTCTCGTATTGCTGTAGGTCTAGAGCCTTTCGAGAATTTGAGGAAAGCAAGTTGTTAATATCACTTTCTTTAGCATAACCCGCCCACTGCCAATAGCGCTCTTTGGATGAAAGCTTCATTCCCTGGCTGAAACGGTGTAGCTGACGAAACTTATTAGTTAATGTGTTGCTTCTGGACTTGGGTAGAACTGACCATAAAGAGCTTAATGACCCTAATATGTTCATGGCGGAGCCACCGTTAATTACTCTTAAGAATGCCGCATGTTTATTGTATCCTGCAAAAAGCTCATCAGCTCCATCACCCGAAAGGGCCACAGTGGCATGCTTTCGTGTTTCTCTGGATAAAATATAAACGGCAATAGCGGAAGAATCTGCAAATGGCTCATCTATATAGTCCAGTATGTTATAAATCTCTTTGTATAAATCGTGATTGGTAAGGGAGAAAACAGTATGTTCTGAACCTATTTTTTTTGCAACTGATATGGCATAATGCGTTTCATCGAAGAATTTTTCATCCTTATATCCAATGGAGAAGGTATGCAGATCAGGTTTGTGTCTTTTAGCCAACGTGGCGATGACTGAAGAGTCGATACCCCCACTTAAAAAAGAGCCTAGTGGAACGTCCGCCACCAGCCTTTTTTGGACAGAAGACTCTAACAGTTCTTTCAACTTTTTTTGCTGATCCTCATAGCTATCTGTTATGTAAGTATCCTTTGAGAAGGGTAATTTATAAAAAGACTTGACCTCCACTTCCCCCGATTTAATGCTAATGTAATGACCAGGAAGAAGCTTTTTTACCCCGTTGAAAATCGTAGCAGGTGCCGGAATATAGTTTAACTGCAGGTACGTATACAAAGCCGAGTAATCAATATCTTTATTTATGCCGTATTCTACAATGGCCTTCATTTCAGACCCAAAAAGAAGTCGATCACCATCATGCAGGTAATAGAGCGGTTTGATACCGATCCGGTCTCTCGCAATGAGCAGGTTTTTTTCATCGCCGTCGTAGAATGCCAGGGCAAAGAAGCCATTGACCTTTTCTAATGCATCAAGGCCATGCATTATAAGCAACTGAAGTAATACTTCTGTATCGCTTTTTGACCGAAAAGTGATACCCTTGGCTGCCAACTGTGACTGCAATTCCTTGTAATTATATATCTCACCATTGAATATCAGACAATACCTTCCTGAGACATCCCACATGGGCTGGTTGGCATCGGACGAGGTATCAATAACGGACAATCTCCTATGGCCAAGTGCTACCGTCTGATCGTGGTAAATGTTCTGGAAATCGGGGCCGCGTCTTTCCAAGGCTGCGGTAGCTTTGGAAACGTTGATCATACTGACCCGGCCCACCATATTGAACGCATAAACACCTGTTATTCCACACATGGCTGAGTTAAAATGAGATTTATCTTGCTAATCTATTTCTGCAAATTAATTATTTTACCTGTGCAGATCAGGTTCAAATATTCAATTCCTTTCCAACGGCCATGCAATTTACAGTGTCATTGAAGTAAACCTACTCACATGAAAACTATATTACCACTCACTGTTTTAACATTTACCCTGCTGGGCTGTGCTGATTCAGAAAAGATCAATCCAACGCAGTTACTACCTGCTACTGGTATAAACTTATCGAATCCGGAAGTAGGGCAGGCTATACACTACCTCAGGTATGAATCCAACTGTAACGAGAATGATTTTAAATTTTCGGGGGATACGCTTACAGCTGAGATTATTGAAGATAAGGGCCTGCTTTATCTGAAGGAATATTTTACCTCTGGCTCGGTCACTGATGCCGACACCTCTTTTACCCAATTGGAAAAACACGATGGTTACATCCTAGTAAAAGAGCGTCTTCAGTCACCCTTGTTGTACTTCTATGGAAACGATAGCCTCTTTTTCAATAAACCGATCACGGCTGACCTTCAACAGTCGCAATGCAGGCTAGAAATTAATACCGAACCTTTTGTGGGCGAGGAAATAGGCCAACTTGATCGTTTTGAGTTTGGTGGTATCCTAATTGAGGATAAGCTGGGTGTAAGTTGCATTCCTATGATATTTGAGTTGGATGGATTTTTGGTTTATGATAGTGAATCTCTCTATTTGAGCCATACTATTAGTGAAGACAGGGTAAACGGGTTTGTGGCCGTTGATTTATAGATAGCTACCCTTAACACGTATTACCTCCACTGTTTCATTTTACTTTCACACTCTTCTATCTTAATTTTTGTAGAAGCACTGTCCCAAAAGGTGTAAACCAACATTTCAAGTCATCCTGACGAAGGAAGGATGACCTACCTTTTTTGACAGCTTCATAGCATCTTGCCTAATTGTTTCACTGACACCTGCTTAGAGCCGCTTTGGCCAGATCTTCTCCCCAAACGGGAGCTAAAGGGTTGTTATTCCGATACGTTTCAAATTCGTTAATGGCTTTTTCAATTAACCCACATGCCTCACTGGTATCCGATCCAAAGAACTGAGCCGTACCATATTGCATCTGACCCATTAGCAACATAGCTCTAGGGTTTTTCGGGTTTAGAGCCAATGCCTTGCCATAGGTCTGTAGTGCCAGGCCGCTGTATTGAGCGCCGCGGCTGGCCGGATCAATGGTAACCCGGGTCATATGGGCCAACCCTTCCAGTGCTACAATTTCGGATTCCTGAGGGTCGAGCTCCGCAGCTGTATTTATCTTTTCCAGTGCCTGGTCAATAAGTTTATCCTTTTCAGGTATTTCTGAAATACGATAGCACCACATGAGGGTACTGTAAGCTCCGTAATAAAGGGGTTCCCATTTATCTTTTTCTGCTTTTGCAATACGCTCAAAAGCATTGGTAAGCATCTGAAAGTCTTCAGGAGACTCTGCTTTATTTAGGCCTTCTATGTGTTTTAACATCTGTTGCTCATACTTTGAAGATGATGCAAAACTTGTGATTGCTAGGGTGGTGATGATTAAAAGAAACGTTTTCATACTCTATTGTTTTTGATTGATACTTTTGAATAATTATTTAAAGCTCGGGGAGCCTGTTTACCGTTTTGTCTTTAGAGAAAGTGATAAATATTCCCACAAAAAAGAATCTTGGCGCTGGTTGCCGAATGGCCCTGCGTTGGTAAACCCCCTCGTTATTGGCTTGGGTGGCGTACTCATACCCGAATACATTATCAAACCCAAGTACATTAGTCACAGAAGCGTGGATAATAACTTGAGGATTTAACAAATGGCTGATGTTTAAACTCAGGTCGTTAAATGAACGTGTTCGTCTTGAATTAAAGTGGACCGTGTTGGGATCGTTGTAAGGTCGGGGGCTACCGTAAGAATAGCTTAGACCTAGTTGACTTTGAATGTCCTGCATAAAGTATTTCGCTACCAAAGAGAAGTTATGTGCCGAAGCAAAAGCAGGTACTGCACTATTAGGGTAGTTAAGATAATCCCTTTCCGAGTCAAGAAAAGAATAGGAAATCCAGTAGTCTAAACCCTTAACGCTCTTATTATCGCGAAAGAAAAGGTCTAATCCCCTGGCGTAACCTTCACCTTCGTTCGTGTAGGCGCTTGGCTCATTTAGATTTTCGGTGCCGAATTTTATAAGGTTAGTATATCTTTTATCGTACGATTCCAATCGAAAAGTCCTGCCGTTTTTAATCCACTGATAGCTTGCAATGTGATGACGTACTTTCTCGTGATCCAAGGTTTGATTTATGCGTAAGTATTCGGGGCGCACGGCTTGATTAAATTCACCATAGGCCAATGAAAACTGACCATTTTTACCGACCTGCTGTGCCAGGGAAAGTCTGGGAACCAGGTAGTTCAGGTTGGATAGGCGGTCAGAGGTAAACCTAAGCCCGGCCCGTAGGACCGTCTTATTGGAAAAGTAAACATCCAATTCACTAAAACCGGCTGCAATGGATTGACCGTAGTTCAGCTGGCCACTCTCCGTGGTTTGGTAGTCGTATCGGTGATCAGTATGAATAATCTCTGCGCCGCTCTTTAGGTTTAATTTTTCATTGATATAATGATCCAGTACCACCTTTCCATGGCTGGTTTGATGGTGTTCATTAATGGCATCTGCGTTGAAATCCAATACTTCGTTTTGCCTGGTATGGGATAGGCCAGAGGTTATTTTTAGCTTATCGCTTACCTTGAATTCATTTGAACCTTGTACATGCAGGTACTGATTGTTCAGATCTATTTGATCCAGGATATCCGCTCGTGTTATTTGGGGGCGGAAAATATTGAATACTTCCCTGTTGAAATTGGTGTAAAATTTAAAGAGACCTTTATCGTACTTTTTTCGAAAGATTACATCTGTTTCAAGGGTTTCTGGCGCCTTATTCCATTGGATGCGTTGCTGAGCTAGCTGAAAGTAAGGCTCCAGATTAGAGTATCCCAGTTTACCGGCTACCGACCAGTCATCACCCTTATGGACATGGGAGAGGGTGCCACCTACACTCATGATGGAAACATCTGTTCGGTTTAGGAGCGCTTCATTTTTACTCTTTAGTACTAATACGGAAGACAAAGCCTGACCGTACTCGGCCGAGTATCCTCCGGTACTGAAACTTGTACCGCTAAACATGAATGGGGAAAACCGATTTCGGCCCGGTGTATTCGGCGCGGCAGGGGAGTAGGCGTTCGATACCAACATACCATCAATAAAAGTTCTCGTTTCAGCACCTTCTCCTCCACGCACAAATAAGCGCCCGGTTTCACCCACTCTTTGCGTTCCGGGTAACGTGTTGAGCGCCCCTGCGATATCAGCCGTTGCCCCGGCTGTGGTAGCTATATCAAGGGGCTTCAGTACCTCCCTGTTTGTCTCTTCACCGGCAGTAAAGGAACCGGCTGAAATTACTACTGCCTCCAGCCGATTGATGGATTCGATCATAGTAATGTTAAGATTTACGGCTGAATCTGACAGCACTATATCATACTGTACATCCTTAAACCCAATGAAGCTCGCTATAAGTATATGATTACCCTTTTCCGAACTGTTGAATTCAAAGCTTCCGTCAATTGTGCTGGAACAACCATCATAGGTGCCATCCAGGTAAATATTAGCGCCAATGATCGCTTCTCCTGATTTGTCGGTTACCGTTCCCGAAATTTGGGATTGTCCCCAACCTATGGAGGAAACTAAAATTACTATCAAAAAAACTGAGCCTATTTTCATGGGTCTGCTACTTGATTACCCTTCAAAACTCAGCGTACTGGGAGGGTATTAAAAAAGAGGTTTACTGAACTGTTGAATTCGCCGGATGGATTGTAGCGTTATAGCGAAGGACAGATTGGCCATGATCATTTTATCATTAAGGTGGCATAATTGCCAATTAGGCCATGTTTTTCGTACTTTTAGGGTTAGGACAGCGTAGCTATTTTTTAAACTTAAATCTGAACCAAATGCAAAGGGTTCTTTATTTTTTGATCGTTGCGGTCTTATTAAGCTCTTGTGGTGCAGCCAAGCGAGCTCAACTTAGGCAAAAGAAAATCGATCGGTTGGTGGCCACGGCACGTAGTTATACCGGCACACCTTACAAGTGGGGAGGGACCACCAGAAGTGGTATGGACTGTTCAGGTTTACTCTGCAATTCCTATAAAGCCATAGATTATGACCTGCCCCGAACCTCGGCCCAACAAAGCAAAACCGGAGATAAAGTAAAGTTGGAAAAAGTCCAGCCTGGCGATTTGGTATTTTTTGCCACGGGTAAGGAAAAACGAAAAGTAACTCACGTGGGTATGGTGACCTCCGTGCGTAAAGGAAAGATTATGTTTATACACAGTTCGTCATCGCTGGGGGTGGTGGAGAGTAATTTATATTCCAAGTACTATAAAAAGCGATTTCGAGGGGCTCGAAGGGTTATTTGAAAGGGTACTAAAATAGTTTGGTTCGAATCTAATTCGGTTTAACTCTATCCTAAGTTAAATCTGAATAATGTGCCGGTTTTAACCTTAAATTTTTGATCTTCTAGGATCATTTAATTTAAAACTTTTTCTTTGTTGACGCTGAATTAGCATACTATTTTTAACGGGTGGAAGAGACATGGAATACGCTGTAGAAGAAATCAAACCAATAGATACGGGTAAACTTATTAGAGACCTGAAGGCAGTATGCGGCGATAAACATGTTCTAACGGATAAATCACAGAAATTGCCGTACAGTAAGGGCTACCGCTATGGCGCCGGTGAGGCTTTAGCCATGGCACGACCAGGTACCTTGCTTGAAATTTGGGAAATCTTAAAGATCTGTGTCGAAGCGGAGTTGATTGTGATCATGCAGGCGGCTAATACCGGCCTAACCGGTGGATCTACACCCGATGGCAATGATTATGATCGTCCTGTCGTTATCGTCAGTACTATGCGTATGGATGATATACATATCATTGATCAGGGCAAGCAGATTATAGGACTCCCCGGGAGCACATTATTTGGACTTGAAAACAAATTAGCTTCTTACGGCAGGGAACCACATTCAGTAATTGGTTCTACGTCAATCGGGGCCTCTATCGTTGGTGGTATTTGTAATAACTCCGGAGGGTCATTAGTTAAAAGAGGACCCGCCTATACTGAGCTATCCCTTTATGCTCAGGTTAACGAAAAAGGTGAACTTACTTTAATCAATGATTTAGGTATCGATTTAGGTGATACCCCGGAAGAAATACTAACCAATCTACAGAATGAAAACTACACTTCTGATCAAATAAAATTTCCGGATAAATTAGCCTCTGATAATGAATATGAACAGCGTGTAAGAGATATAAATGCTGATACCCCGGCACGTTTTAATGCTGACACCAGGCGTTTGCATGGTGCCTCGGGATCCGCAGGAAAGATAGCTGTTTTTGCAGTTCGTGTAGATACCTACCCGGCAGCGAAACGTCACAAAGTATTTTATGTTGGCACGAATGACCCTGACGTATTGTGGCAAATTCGAAGGGATATACTTTCTACGTTTAAAAACCTGCCAACTACCGGTGATTATCTCCATCGTGCCTGCTATGACGCTACAAAAAAATACAGTAAAGATAACTTCATAGTAATCAGTAAAATGGGTACTGCTTATATTCCTAAGTTATTTGCCCTCAAGAGAAAAGTGGATTTAATTGCAGGGAATTTTAAATTCCTGCCCACAAAATTTTCAGATAGGCTCATGCAGTTCTTGAGTAATTTCTGGCCGAACCATCTTCCAAAACGCATGGAAAAATTCCGTGACTTGTACGAACATCACTGGGTTATTGAGACTTCTGATGAAGCTATTGAGGAATCCAGAGCGTACTTTACAGAATTTTTTAAACATCATGACGGAGACTTTTTTGAATGTACGGATAAAGAAGGGGAAAAAGCACTGTTACACAGATTTGTGGCAGGAAGTGCTATAGGTAGATATCATGCTATTCATCAAAAAAAGGTAGGTGAAATGATGTCAATAGATGTTGCTTTTCCTCGTAACGAAAAGGATTGGTTTGAAAAGTTACCCCCTGAAATTGATGATCAGTTAGAAGTTAAGCTGCACTACGGTCACCTGTTTTGCCACGTATTTCATCAAAACTACATTGTTAAAAAGGGCGCAGACGCCAAAGCACTGAAAGAAGAACTCTTGAAAACCTATGACGCCAGAGGGGCCGAGTACCCTGCAGAGCACAACGTAGGTCATGAGTATTATGCGAAGCCAACATTACAGAGATTTTATAAGGAATTAGATCCTACCAACGCGTTTAATCCTGGAATTGGTTACACCAGTAAACTCAAATATTGGAAGTAGATCAGTCGGGGTTATTACCTTAAATTCAGAAAAGTCTATTCCAGTTTACCATCCAGCCAATGGATGATATTGAGCAGGAGTTGATAGTTCTCATGAGCAACGCTGTTGCTCATGCCCATTTTTACTCGCTGTGCCCCAGCAAGCTGAGCTGTAAACATGGCCGCTTCACCAGATACTACTATCTTGCCGTTACCAAATTTTTTATAAGCTCCCTGTGACCAGCCCTCGGCACTTTGTATTCTCGTAGTCTGATCGAAAACCCAGGCTGTATCCGGCAGCAAGTTTACATATCCTTTAGAAAAGGTTAATATTGGTGTAGCATCGCTGGGAAGTTTAATGGCCTGACCTGTAAAGCTGGCGACCTGTTTTACACTTTCTTTGGAGTTTCTACCTTGCGTAATGGAGCTTTTGGCAAGAGTTCCATCTTCAAGTTTGAAAATGGCCGGTCCTCTCCGTGCTGTATCAAGAACAAAGCCGTTTGTAAACTTAAAGTCAAATGCTGCGCCCAGGTCTTCTGCTGCTCCCGCCATGGGCATATGGTCAGCAATTAGAAAAAGACTACCTCCTTCCTGTACCCACTGTTTTATAACCTTGATTTCTGAATTTCTAAAAGCGGATGGATTGGGCAGATACCAATTTCCTAGATTAGATGTATGCAGCGCATTAGAGATGACCAGGATTTTACCCTTGGCCACCTTCGCTTTCGTAAATTTTCCTCGATAGGACAATGCTTGATACCCGTCTCTGGTCAATAGATCCGAAAAGGCCCGATAGCGACCATTTTTAGTATGAAAATTATTATGGCCTTCATCAATGAAAATAATTGGTCCCTCTCCCGGAGCGTAGGCTGGCGAATGGATAGGAGGATTGTAGGTCGTATCAGCAATTTGCTGCGCCTTGAGGTAGAAGGGAAGCATTAAAAGTAAAGTGATAAAGAAAGTACTCATAGGCATATGAACGTCTCGGGCTAAAGAGGGTTTGATGGAAAGGATGGTGTTATTAATGACGAATAACTTCATCCTTTTGATTCTTTGAAGGCAGGGTTTTACTTTTCCGAATTTTGAGAGTTCATCGAGCGTACTGCTCTTTCGATGCCCGCTGGGCTCAGTGGGAACATAGGTATCAGTTCTTTAATGACTTGTAACGTGTACGTATACGGCCAGTACCGCAGTGGCTCTGGGTTAAGCCACATGCTTTTCTTGAACTTGGCGGCAATTGATTGTAAGCTTTGAATACTTAGCGTATTTAGTTCATAAGGGGCCATGGCAGCATCACCGATAAAAAAGATCCTGTAGGCCTTGCTGTGGTGGAGTAACTTTTCAACGGTGACAGACTTAGTCCTTCTTTCATCGGTGTAAACCTTATCGTAAATCGTATTATGGAAATAATACACTTCTAAATCGTGTGCAAAACGCGTTTTCATTTTGCGGAACAGGTTTCGTACACTACGAACGTAAGGGGCCATAGAGTAGCCTCCGTTATCGATTAGTACGATGACCTTAAGTTCCTCATTTTTCTCACTTTTCAATTCCGGGATGAATAGCCCACCGCGCTTTAATCCGGACTTAATCGTTTGATGAACATCCAGTTTTTCTACGGCACTCTCTTCAATAACGCCCTTTATCGATGCCAGGGCAGCATCTACATTATTATCATTCAATAAAGCGTCTCTATCAATAGGGAAATAGTTTTTGTCACCTAACACTTTACGGGCCATTTTGCCACCACCCTGGCCACCTACTCTAATGCCATTCTTAGCCGCTCCGCCGTGTCCATACGGAGAGATGCCTCCGGTGCCTATCCAGTGGCTTCCCCCACCATGCCTGGTCTTCTGCTGCTTTCGTACCTTTTCCATTCGCTCCAGTAACTCCTCTAAACTGAGGTCGGAATAATCGGCCATTTTATCCAATATCCTTTCCTGAGGTTCGGAATTTTCACGACTTTGCTCGTCATCGTCTTTCAGATCCGGGTCATCCTGGTCCCAGATTTCCCGTCCCGATACCACTTCTTTAATATCATAGCTGGTCAGGTGTACTTCATCCAGAAAAGTATGCACTAATTTTTCATCGTCAATATCGCGATCGGCCTCCTCAACATATTGAGTTTTCCACTGTTGGAAAGTTTCAGACCGCAGAATAGCGTCTTCTAAGGTTTGACCGGGTCTAATGGATACATGTAGAAAATAGGCATAATACGCTTTAATGAAAGGCCCCATGTCTGTGGGTCCTTTCACTATGATGCCCTTAAGAACATTGTGTACGTCCCCTAACGTTCTAATTAATCCCTTTTGCATTGCTTTCCTTAACAAAAGCAACGTCCTTACATCTGCTTTTAATCCATGGTTTCTGAAATGCTCCGGGAGAGAACTTAGCATATTAGTTTAGTCTTGCGCCAAAGGTAGAGTCACTGGCACCCAACATTCTATTCACCCGCTCTATATCCGTTTGGGTTTTAATTAATGCTCCTATACCTTCCAAACCCCTGATTTTGTCAACGACTTCTTTGGGTGAGGTTTCACTCATGTATTTGAGCCAATTTAAAATTTCTCGAGTCGTGGGGGCTCTTTCCAATCCTAACCTGCGAAGATGATAAAAAACATCCAGCGCTACTTTCACTACTCGTTCGTCAATGGACGGATGATGCTTCTCTATGATTTTGCCCATTACCTCTTGATCCGGAAAGTCGATATAGTGATAAATACATCGCCCTTTAAAAGCCGTGGGCTCCCGGTTGGAAGTGATCACGATAGCGGGCATCTCTTCTTCCGATATTTGGATGACCTCACCAGACTCCGGCATAATGAACTTTCTATGACTTAAGGCATAAAGCAAGTCGTTTGGAAACTCTCTGGGGGCTTTGTCTATTTCGTCAATCAGCAGGACAGAGTTGGGCTTACTGTAAGCGATTGCTGCCGGTCCCTTTACCACATAATCAGCGAGTGATTCCGGATTTCGTTCTCCGGTACTCAGTCGTGTAGTGAGTCCTTTCTCCTCCCGTTGGGCGTTGAGGATTTCTATTTGAGAATCGCGAAGGTATTTTACGTGATCGAAACGCGCGACAAATTGTTCTATATTACTTTTAGAACCAACCGGATACACCTCTAGATCTAATCCACGGTCTTTTGCATAATGAATAGGAAGATCGGTTTTTCCGGTACCTGGTTCCCCTTCAATCAGTAAAGGCATGCCTAACGTGCGTGCCATATGGAAAGATTGAGCAAGTGCCGGATCACATAGATATTTTTTTGAGCCCGTCCAGTGTTTGGTTTCTGCCATGGTTACTAAAAAACTACTTCCTACAATAATAGTTCATCCGTATGACACGGCTAAATTAAAGGCAAGCTTGATTCTGATTTGAAGCTATAGCCAACTTCGGTGAATTATACAGGGGTTATTGACAACAAAGCGTATGAACTTGATGTTCTTTAAGGAAAACATATTTAAAATTTAACGTAATGATAGCCGTAGTTTCTCCCGCAAAAACCCTGGATTTTGAATCGCAATATGACTTTGACCATACTTTACCAAAGTTTCAGAAAGAAGCGTTGGAGTTGATTGACGTACTAAAGCAACAATCAGCATCAGAAGTTAAAGAATTAATGTCGATCAGCGACCAGCTGGCGCAGATCAATGTAGAACGCTATCATGAATTCACTAAAAAAAAGAATCCCGTTCATGCGCGCCATGCTATTTTCGCTTTCCAGGGAGATGTATACCAAGGTTTGGAGGCGGAGAATTTCAGCGAAAAAGAACTAGATTTCAGTCAGTCACATTTCAGGATCTTATCGGGATTATATGGGCTGATCCGTCCACTGGATCTCATTCAACCTTATCGATTAGAAATGGGCACTAAACTGAGGGTAAATGGTAGCAAAAACCTCTATGAATTTTGGGGCGATAGAATTGCCAGTCAGTTGAATAGAGATTTGAAACAACAGGGCGATGACCTATTGATTAACCTGGCTTCCGTGGAGTACTTCAAATCAGTGGATATCAAGAAGCTTAGAGCTAAGGTAATCGATGTTGACTTTAAGGATTTTAGCAATGGTGAATACAAAGTAATATCTTTCTTTGCCAAGAAGGCTAGAGGTATGATGAGCCGATACATCATCAAAAACCAACCAAAAACAGTAGAAGAACTTAAAGGTTTTGATTATGATGGCTACTACTTTGATGAATCAAACTCTACGGATCGTTTATTAGCCTTTAAGAGAGCATAAAATCTAATCTCACGTAAATGAGTGATCGTTAAGATTAGATTATTTTCTTTTTTGTAGAGCACTAGCCATGTATTTGACTAGTCTTTTGGAGAGCTATCTTTTTCTTCTTCAGAATCGTCAATGGTATAAATAATTTCTTCCGGGTCGTCTTGAACTTCTTTGTAAGCATTATGTATCCCCATCATATAGGCTACGATAAAAGCCCATGCTTTCTTTTTCAGGTATAGGGCAACTTTATAGTATGTCGGTCTAGTTTCCGGATGTAGATGGTATAACCCAATCAAAATAATGATTCCCTGAATCATTAAAATCAAAATATTCCATTCGTCTTTAGTGATTAATACAATTTGATTAATCAATACCAGCGTAGAATAGGCAGAAAGTCCCCACTTCTTAGTCTGCCATAACCCTATCATACATATGAGGTTAGCTATGGTCAAAAAACCGGCATACGGGGCAAACCAAGAACCCATTTGCCTCGAAAATTCTGAGAAGATCATAGGAATCGATAACCCCACTCCAATGAACCCAAAAACACAGATGACGGTAATTACAGAGGGTCGCCCTAATTTTCGGTTGTTCAGCGGATCTAAAATTCCTATTTGATTCATAATTTACAACTTGTTGAATTTTGGTGTCAACGTTGATCAAGATTGTTCAAATCTTAGTTTGATTCTTTAACAATTAACTTATTGCTAGTGACAAGTTCAGCACTTTTAACTATGCGAGGTATTATTTTATTTTGTTAAATCCTTCCTGAATATAATTATTTCCATTGGCATCAGTTTCGAAACCGATACTATATTCTAACGTTTGGCCTGTGATAAGGAGTCGCTTCATGTCTGAATCCACGTATACATTGAAATAGCGAATAGGTGGGGTAGTATTTTTTTCCGGGCTAATCTTGTTACAAAGGTTGTAACTACCTTCATATTGGTCAGCATATAGAATGAGCTTTTGCCCCTCCAATTTAAAACGACCTTTTTCAAAAATATCAGCCTGATATGGACACCCCTGGCTTACACTATTGTATTTATAGGTTAAAGTATAAGTATCATCGTTCATAAAAGTAAACAAATGCCCATACCCTCTTTCTCCATAAGTGATTTCCCCGGAGGTCAAATTTTGGGTCGCTGTACCGGTTTGGTAAGAAAATGATTGGATCCATTTCCCTAAGAGGTCCTTTTTTTGAGGTACTAAACCTTCGGCTATTAGGTGGTTTTGTACTTCTAAACTCTGCATATTCCAGATTTCCGGTTTTGTTCCAGTTGTGGATGCATCAACTAAGTCCGGCTTTGTTGACACTGCGAACGGATCGGTACGTTGCAAAGCCTGGTAAAGAACGCTCGTAGCTCCTAGTTGGGAATATTCATTTTCTTTTGCAGAAAAAGAAGCTAGAAACAGGAACTGCGTGTTCCTATCTCTAAGGAAAACAAGATTAGAACTTACCTTAGCTCCTTCCATTAGACCTGTGGCTTTGTAATGGTATTCATCCTCAGATATTTTTTTGGTTTCTAATAGCTTAAACTCCTGAATGGTATTCTCAAGTTGATTGATGAAAAACGTTGGACTGCTATTGGGAAAATCAGGCATGGATAATACGGTGATATCAGCCGCGAGAGAATTATCGGGGTTCTCTTTTGCCTGCCATAAGTAGACACCCTGTTCTTGGCTAACATTTACCTTCCAGTCTTTTGGGACTTGGTATTGGGTAGTATGGGTAGGATCAACCTGCCAATCTACAATTTGCGCTGAGGATGTATAACTTAATAGTATATACAACCCAGTTGTAAGGTAGGATAGATACGGTCTTTTATTAGACATTTTTAGTGTGTTTTTCAGGACTTGGATAAGCCGTAGATGATGTAAACGAAAATAGCTTATTTACTTATTTACAAAAAAAGCCACGACTTAATCTGGCTTTGAAAACGTGGAGAATATCGGATTCGAACCGATGACCTCTACACTGCCAGTGTAGCGCTCTAGCCAACTGAGCTAATTCCCCATATTTGAGCTCTATCTGTCACAATTCAATGCGACTTATTTAAAAACAGTTTCGGGTCCTGAAAGATCGCCAATCAACTATCTTTCATTAGAAGCGGCAAATATAGAAACTTGAGTTGAATTCTAAAGTTTTAGAACCTCAGTTTTGATTTACTCTATTTAGCACCTAGCAAGCGAAAGGGTAACATAAAAATAGTTTCAATTACCTTAAATATACCATTTACTGCGATCCCTAATAACCTAAACGGGATAGAGACTAGCCATACAACCGGATATAGGAAAATAAGTAAAACAGCTAGTGGCCAGCAGAGTGCCAAGAGAATAAACCATAAAAGGAGAGTAGTTATAAATCGCATCTTAATTCAAATGATACAATCAGAGATACGAGTATTGAAACAAAAAAGATTCAGTAGATAAAGTACGTTTCGATCATAAGATAGCAGATGGATCAGAAAATGATGATTATCATCCTTTAAACCGGTATAGCTTAAGAAAGATAGTAACTAGAAACGTATTTTCAATTCCTTATTACTGCAACCGTTTGCGAAAAACTGACATTAATCATTTGCATTTATTCAAATCATTGCTAAATTGGTCGACCAGTTGCTGGTAAACTAGTTGAATAATGAAGAACAACCTATTAAAAAATTTCAGTGAGATTGTAGTTGAGAAGCCTGCCGATAAGATCATTCAGCAGATTAGGGAGTTAATTTCTTCTGGTCAATTGAATCCTGGTGATAAGTTACCATCGGAAAGAATGCTAAGCGAACGATTCGGTGTAGGACGAACCAGTGTTCGTGATGCTATTCGTAAGCTGGAATTCTATGGGATTCTTAGAACGTTACCGCAAAGCGGTACCGTAGTAGCTGGACTGGGAATTACAGCGTTGGAGGGCCTTATTACTGATGTGCTGGAATTGGAGAAGCGTGATTTTAGATCGTTAGTTGAAACCAGGGTACTTCTGGAAATTAGCGCAGCAGAAAGCGCCGCAGAGCGCAGAACGGACGATGATATTCTTAAACTTGCGAACGCACTCACTGCACATAAAAGGGCTATTCTTGACCACAAGACGGCCGTTGAAGAGGATCTGCTCTTTCATTTGAAAATTGCGGAAGCAAGTCAAAATTCGGTGTTGAATTCACTGATGCTCATTATTACTCCTGAGATCATGCACTACTTTAATAAGCATAATGTATGTGGAGAAGGTAGGGCTGAACTTGCCGTAGAGCAACATGAAATAATCCTAGATCACATCGTGAATAAAAATGCAGAGGAAGTTGGTAATGCCATGCGTGAGCATTTAAGTGATATTAGTGAGTACGTTAAAACGCTA
>JBCCSU010000004.1:0-47314 GCA_039199635.1 Bacteroidota bacterium
TACATCGAATTGAGTAGTGAGTAGT
Organism: Bacteroidota bacterium; assembly: GCA_039199635.1. Classification (GTDB taxonomy): domain Bacteria; phylum Bacteroidota; class Bacteroidia; order Cytophagales; family Cyclobacteriaceae; genus Fulvivirga. Next base: position 26 of record JBCCSU010000004.1, read on the forward strand.
GAGTAGTGAGTAATTTTTCTTGCACAGCATCAGTTGGATCTTTCTTCCGGCATAAGGATGAATACAGCATAATCTTCTTTGAAATATTGATTAGCGGCCTTTTTAAAATCTGAAGCCGATAAATTATCGATCTCTGTTTCGTAATCCAATATATTTCCTAGATCAAACTTATATTGATAAGCTGTACGCAGTTTAGATGCCCAATAGCCATTGTATTTAAAGCCGTCTTCCGCATTGGTAAGTTCAGCTTCTTTTATCTTATTAAGTTCAGCATCCGTAATGGGCTCTGTTTTTAGCTTTTCAATTTCCTCCAATACTTTGTCAGTTAAAACGTCCACATTCTCCGGAGCGCAGGTGAAAGCAACTTTTAATCTATACCATTCATAAGGCTTATCAGTGGCAAAACCTGTTACAAGCACACCATAAACCCCGGCCATCTTTTCTCGCATTTCCTGAGTTAGTCTCATCTTTAAAATTTTGGCCAGTAAGTTAATCTGTTCTTTTTCCTTCAAAGAGAATTTTAACTTCCCAACAAATTGAATATCTACCTGACTTTTATCTTCAAGCCCTTTAACTACCGTCTTTTTGATCTTCCCTTCTTCATAGCGCAACCCTATATCTTTCCAGTTGCTTTCCTCTTCTAGATTGGAGGGCAAACTGCCCAAATATTGGCTCACCAGTTTTTTTAATTTGGCAAGATCAAAACTTCCAACAAAAATAAAAGTGAAGCCATTGGCTGAGGCAAAGCGTTTTTTGTAGAAGTCATAGGCCACATCAAGATTCAATTCCTTACTCATTTGCTCTTCAGAAATAGGTATCGCCCTAGGGTGGTTGTTGCTCATAGCTTCGCTAATCTTCATATTGAAGTAAGTATTTGGGTTAGAATCTAAATTCTTCAGTCCGGCGATATAGTTGTTCTTCTTGGTATTGAAGTTATTTTGATCCTTATTAGGATGTGTAAAATAAAGGTGCGTCATCTGTAACATACGTTCTAAATTTTCTGAGGAACTAGAGCCAGAAAATAATTCATCGTAATAATTGATCATCGCCCTTACAGATACAGATTTACCCATATTCATTTTCTTTAACTGAAGATCAGAAATACCATTAACACCACTAGACCCCACAATATTTCCAGCATATCTGGCGGATATAAAGTCCTCATTACTAGCTAACGAGCTTCCACCAGGTCGAAAGGCAGACATTGAGATCAAATCATTTTGTAAGTCGGTGGGTTTGGTCAGAACAGTTATTCCGTTATCAAGCTCCCAAGTAGTCACGTTTACCGTATTATTATATGTCGTTTCGTTAATGTTCCCAGGCTTCGGTTTTTGAGGCATTAGTTCCGTACCAATGACATCATCTTCATATTCATCAATGCTCAGTTCTCTTACATTTTTTAATAGGTTGCTGATCTCTTCTTTGTCTGGTAATTCCCCTGAGAGTCGTTCCGGGGCATTAAGAATAGCAGAAATATTGGTTTGTCTGATCCACTGATCTCCTACCTGATTTACCTCTTCTATTGATATGGTAGGGAGTATTTGCTGATAGAACTCATAGTTAAATGCTTCACCTACAATGGGCTTACCTTCCAGATAATGATCAGCATATTGAGTCACATAAAGACGCGAAGAAATCTTTCCAGCTTCTTTGTTCAAGGTTTTAGCTTGGTTCAGCATAACGGATTTATACCTCTCCAATTCAGTAGTGGTAAATCCATAACGTCTAGCTCGCTCACTTTCGGTGAGCAAAGCTTGGATACCTGCTAGTTCGTCATTTTCTTTTAACCTTCCTCTCAGGAAATAGCAATCCATATTGCCAAGAAAATTACCGATGCCTGCTGAAGCTGATAATAGGGGAACATCCGCGGATAAAAGCAGTTCGGATAATCGCTGACGTAACATACCCGTGTAAAGCCTGCGTACTACTGCAGATTTGTAATCGGCCAGTGTATTTTGTAATTGAGTCTGCTGCTTATAGTAAAGTGTAAAATTTATACTCGTGGCTTCAGTATCGGTAATTATTCCAATTTTAGCATCGTTATGCTCGGGAATTTCGTAGAGAATTCTTTCTCTTGGATTCTGAGGTGAACGTAAGTTGTTAAAAAGCTCCTTAATTTTTCTTTCTATAGACGAGGGATTAAAATCACCTACCAATACTAGCGCCATAAGGTCTGGTCGATACCAGTCTTTGTAAAATCTTCTTAGCGCTTCATACTCAGAATTCATGATGATATCCAGTGTGCCAATAGGCAACCTTTCTGCATACCTGGAGTTATTAGTAAGTATGGGAATGGATTGATAATACATACGCATTCCAGCGCCACTTCTAGCTCTTAATTCCTCCGCAATTACACCTCTCTCATTATCAATCTCTTCTTCAGAAAAGGTAATATCACCTGCCCAGTCCCTCAGAACTTGTAAGCTCGTATTGAATATGGTCTCATCATCAGTCGGCACAGAAAGTTTATAGAGAGTCTTGTCAAAACCCGTACTCGCATTTAAGTCCGCCCCAAATTCTACTCCAATACTCTGCAAGTAATCTATCAGGTCATTTTTCTCAAAGTTTTTTGTGCCGTTAAAGGCCATATGTTCCACAAAATGCGCAAGACCTAATTGGTCTTCACTTTCTTGCATTGAACCCGCATTTACCACTAAACGCAGCTCTGCTCTCTTTTCCGGCTTAGTATTTCTCTTAATGTAATACGTTAGTCCGTTATCCAGCTGACCTATTTTTACGGTAGGGTCGGTAGGAATAGGAGCACTTAAATCATATTTGGAAACCTTTAATTCCTGGGCTTGCAAAATACTGATGCACATCATATGCACCACAAAAATTCTTATGGTCTTCATCTATCTAGAGTTTTTGGTTCTGGGCCTTACTAAAGCCTATTAAGTTGCTAGAGTAAAGTTAGACCGGTAGGATGCGATAATACAGCATTCAGAAGTAGAAGAGTTTTAACGGCTAAGTAGTCGATTTTTATTTCTTTCTACAATAACGAAACTAATATCTTTAGACTCCCGTATAGTTTATTTACAAAATAGAAACAAATATGAATGAAACCAACGTAGGCGAATTTGAAGAGCTGGTACTTTTAACCGTTTTACTCCTGGGGGAGGAGGCATACATTCTAAAAATCCAGGAAGAATTATTGAACGAAGCCAAACGTAAGTCAGCTATGGGTGCACTGCACGTAACGCTGGGAAGATTAGAAAAAAAGGGATTTTTGATTTCTGAATTGGCGGGAGCCACTAAGGAGCGGGGAGGCCGAAGAAAGCGAGTTTATGAGCTTACGGCAGCTGGCAAATCTGTGGTAACACAGATCCACACTACGCGAAATTCCCTTTGGAATAAAATCCCAAAATTCGCTTTAAAGTTTGCCAATGCCTGATAAACCGTTAAGTCCACCCTCTATTTCTATTAAGCTGATCAAACTTTTATGTAAAAAGGAGCTCTCTGAAGAAATAGAAGGGAATCTGATAGAGCGATATCTACTTTTGAACGAAGGGCAAAAATCTTTCATATTAATCCGGTATTGGTATGAGGTCTTTAATTATATCAGACCCTATTTTCTTAAATCATTAAAACTCAAAACAACAACGACTATGTTCATCTTTAATCCAAAAATCACCATTCGAAATCTAATCAGACATCGAGTTAGTACATTTATCAGCTTATTTGGTTTTATTATCGGGCTTACTTCATTTACATTCCTTTATTTCTACCTTGATAATGAGCTGAATTATGATGCTTTTCATGCTGAAAAAGATAGTATCTACAGGGTGTATAGAACTTCTCAAGATGAAAGTGGAGAATACTATGATATCGCTGTTTCTTCACCACCTTTTGCCAGAGCCTTAAAAAACGATTATCCAAATAAGATTCAATCTACACTGAGGGTGAGTTTCAACGATATGGTGGTTAAGTATGAAGACAAGCGTTTTAGTGAAGACAAAATAATGATAGCAGATACTAATTTCTTTGAGTTTTTTACTTACCCTCTACTTCGGGCAGACCCTGAAACGGTGCTCGATAATGTTTTTAACGTAGTGATGAGCGAGCCGTTGTCGAAGAAATATTTTGGCGAGGAGGATCCTATTGGTAAACGTATCGAATTGAACGGTAATGCTGATTTCGTAGTAGCGGGCATCTTTACAGCTCCAAAAAATAAAACACATCTGGAATTTGATATGGTGCTTTCTATGGGGCTTTATGAAGGCCAGGAATGGTTTGAGAACTGGTGGCGAAACTTTGCATACACTTACATCAAAATAAACCCTGAAGATGAAGCTTATCTTCAGTCCGCCTTTTCCAGTTTTATGGAGAAATATTTAGGTGACGATTTTAAAAGAACTAATAATAACAATGGTTTGAAGATAGTGCCTTTAGCTGATGTACACTTCCATCAGTCAAGGTATGATTCTACGCCTATTGGTAACTTCTCATCGGTGATTATAATTGCTAGTGTGGCCATAGCCATATTGTTCATCGCTTGTTTTAATTATATAAACCTTTCCATTGCCCAGTTACATAAGAGAGCGAAAGAGGTAGGGGTGCGCAAAGTTTTAGGTGTAGATAAAACGCGTTTAACCGTGCAATTTCTAGGTGAGTCTACTATCATTCTTACACTAGCTAGTACTCTATCCGTAATTTTGTCCACTGTTCTTAGAGGCTATTTTAACCACTTCTTTGGGCTATCGGTGACGTATAACTGGAGCGATCCTGCCGTTCAGATCTTCTTTAGCTCTTTATTGATACTGCTGATAATCACATCCGGTTTGTATCCTGCTCTTACGCTTTCATCATTTGAAACATTGAAAGTTTTAAGGACGGATAAGCCACTAAAAAGTAAAAATATCTTTGTGCGCAAAGGACTCATTATTGTGCAGTTTTCCATCTCAATGTTTTTAATAATCACCACGGCTCTGATTTATTTTCAATTAGAGTATATGAATAGCAAGAACCTTGGTTATAACCCTGAATCGGTGCTAATAATAGATACAGACAGAGAAATAAGAGCTAATTATGATGAGTTCAAAAGTAGGCTATTGGCCTATGAAGACATTAAAAGTATAACTACAGGTTCGGGTGTACCCAGTGGTTTTCACGATACGTATGGCCTTACTTTTTCGGAAGGCGCAGAAGACGTTCGGGTTCATACTGTTTTTGCTGATATAGATTACCTAAACACCTTTAATATACCCGTGATGGCCGGTAGAGGCTTTAGCTTAGAATATGCCTCAGATAGTACCGATGCTATGATGATCAATGAGGCCGCCTGGAAAGCGACTGGCCTTTCAAAAGACGAAATCATTGGTAAAAAAGTGCGTATACCCTTCAGAGATTGGGATAGAACAGTTATTGGTATTTTTGAAAATTATCACTTTAAGGCGTTGCGAGATGCCATGGATCCTCAAGCGATTATTATGGGGGAAGACATGCGCAGAATAGCCATTAAAATTGATTCTGAAGATCGTTATAAGACCTTATCAATCGTGGAAGAGCTTTATAAAGAACTCGCGCCAAGCTTTACCCTTAATAGTTGGTTTTTGACCGATGATTTACGAGATCAATATCAATCTGAAAACGAACAGGCAAAAGTATTTACAGTTTTCTCTTGCCTGTCGATCGTGTTAGCTTGTATCGGTATATTGGGCCTTGCTTCATTTGCTGCTCAGAAGCGGCAAAAAGAACTGAGTATTCGGAAGGTACTAGGAGCCTCCATTTCGCAAGTGATCACGCTTATTTCAGCGGAGTTTTTCACGCTTGTTATGATTGCAGTGATCTTATCTATTCCTCTTGCCTGCTATTTCATGTCTATATGGCTGCAAGATTATGCTTACCGGATAGAACTACTGGATTATTGGATGGTATTTGTAATCGCAGGTATAACCACAATGGTTATTGCACTACTCACTATCATTCTCAAAACCTATAAAACAGCATCAGGTAATCCTGTGGATACGATCAGGTACGAATAGTAGTGTGAGATCATTCAGAAAGTATTAGTCTACACTATTCTTGAAAAGAGATAGACGAAATGGAACCAAGATGAATTGATAATTAAAAACAAACAGGAGGTTTATGCGGTTATCCCACTTTACTAACGGCAACATTAACCAGTGAATTTTCGAATTTTATCTTCTGTATTTGTTTTTACACTAGCAACAATGGGTATTGCAAAAGCGCAATCTCAAATAGAAGTGGTTGGTAGCGTGATCGAAGCAAATACAAAAAAACCGGTTTCGTTTGCCACCGTAGCCCTCATCGATAATGATTCGAATCTTCCGATTACCGGTGTAGTAACGGAAGTAGATGGTACTTTCAAAATTAACACGGTAGCCACTAATTTTTTCCTCACCGTTAGTTTTTTGGGCTTTTCTGATGCGAAAGTCACAGATTTAATCCTAAAGGATAAGAGAATAGATGTGGGTACGGTTATCCTGAAAGAAAATCAAAAAGTTTTAGATGAGGTAGTGGTAACGGGTGAAAAATCAAAGATGGAATTTCAGATCGATAAAAGAGTCTTCAATATTGGTGAGGACATAAGCTCAACGGGTATGGGTGCTTTAGAGGTGCTTAATCGCGTGCCATCTGTTACGGTAAATATTGAAGGTGAGGTAAGTCTTAGGGGCAGTACCGGAGTACAGATTTTAATTGATGGTAAGCCATCCATTCTGGCAGATGATCAAAGTAATGCGCTTGGATCAATTACCGCAGATATGATCGAGAAAGTGGAAGTGATCACTAATCCATCGGCGAAGTATGATGCAGAAGGTACTTCAGGTATCCTGAATATCGTATTGAAAAAGGAAGAGAAAAAAGGGTTGAATGGATCCCTTTCGTTGAATACCGGAGTACCTGATAATCACAGCCTGGGAATTAGTCTAAATCGCAGAACTGAAAAATTTAACCTCTTTACACAGCTAGGTGCTGGATATCGTTCCCTGCCTAGAGAGTCTGAAAATATAAACCGCAATCTGATAGATGGTACAAGGATCGAGAATGAAGGAATAGCTTATCGGAACGAAGCGTTTTACAATGTTATATTGGGAGCAGATTATTTTCTTAACCAGAATAATGTTATCACCCTTTCAGGAAACTTTGCTTATGAAGTAGAAGATCAGCCGTCAGAAACTAATTTTCGTCTTTTTGATGGATCAGATGCCTTAGTTTCTAGGTGGAACAGAAACGAAGTTACGGATGCTACGAACCCTAAGTGGAGTTATGAATTACAATACAAAAAGGACTTTAAAAACCACAAAGAGCATGATCTTATCTTTAGTGCATTAGGTCGCTTTTTCGGTAAAGATCAATCTTCTGTTTTTGATAATACGTTTTTTGAAGGAGTAGATAACCTGCCTGACCAGGAGACCAGAACGAATTTTTCACAGGCTGATTACACTTTTAAAATGGATTATACCAATCCAATAACGGACAAGGTTTCCATAGAAACAGGAGCGCAATATGTGATAAACAATGTAGGTAACGATTTTGCGGTTTTTGATTTGATTAACGATAGGCTAGTGTTAGATGAAAACCTTACCAACGATTTCGAATTTGAGCAACGTGTTTTAGGCATCTATGGCACAGGATCATATAAGTTCAATAAATGGGGAATTAAACTAGGGTTACGTGTAGAAAACACCGAGGTAAATACATTATTAGTAAATACGGCAGAATCCAACGAGCGGAATTACACAGATCTTTTTCCCAGTGCTAGTGCATCTTATAAGGTTTCAGAAGCCGTTTCTTTTCAGGGTGGGTATTCCAGGAGAATTTACCGGCCCAGACTTTGGGACTTAAATCCATTTTTTAACTTTCGTAACAATTTTAACATTCGAGTTGGCAACCCGAATCTCAGACCTGAATACACCGATTCCTACGAGGTTACCGCAATTTATATTGTAGGCCCTATTTCATTTAATACCAGTATTTATTTAAGAAACACCACAGACATCATTGAACGTGTAGCGTTCTTTGAGGACAATATAACTACTACCACTCCGGTGAATGTAGGTGTTAATAGGATAACAGGGCTTGAGCTGAATGCAGAGTATGAGATTACGAAGTGGCTGAATTTAAATGGAGATTTCAATTACAATAAGTTCAGAAGAGAGGGTAGTTTGGAATCCCAGGTATTCGATTTTGAAGGTGATCGGTACACGGCGCGAATGGCGCCTCAAATTAAATTACCTAAAGATCTGGATATCGAGTTGACTGGTAATTTTCAGTCTGGCTTTCTTACTGTTCAGGGAGAAGTGTCATCGACAGCTTTTTTAGATATTGGCGTACGAAAAGGCTTCTTAAAAAAGAAAGCGGTAGTAAGTTTAGGTGTGCGTGATGTTTTTGCCAGCCGATTTGACGAAAGCAGAGCCAATCAGGAAAGCTTTGATATTTATAGTTTTGCTCAACGTGGACGTTTCATTACACTTGGTTTTAGTTACGGTTTCGGCAAAGGTGAAGCCATGACCTACTCCGGCAGTAGAAGGTATTAACTTCTTTAAGTATGTTGGCGTTCCGGAGTGGGTAAACTGTAAAGCATAAAAAAAGCAGCTGAAGTGCTGCTTTTTTGTAGCGGGGAGCAGAATCGAACTGCCGACCTCAGGGTTATGAATCCTGCGCTCTAACCATCTGAGCTACCCCGCCATTATTTAACTTTTACGTCTTCTGACAGACCATAGTTATAATAACCAATGAAGGAAACTGTCCTCATTATTAAATGGCATGCAAACTTACTAAGTTTGCAAAATAATATCTACAGGCTGCATAAATTTATTCAGTTTGGCAAGATGTTTAAAATAGTCTAACTTATACCAGATTAATTAGGTGGATATCCATCACTTTATCAATACATTATTCATTATAATTTTGTGCTATGGCCAGATATCTATATACAGCTGATTTTGAGATCAATGCTTCTAAAAAGATGCTTTATCCCTATATACATACTGCAAGCGGGCTGGCACAGTGGATGGCCGATGATGTCACGATAGATGAAGATAAAGTGTTCAACTTTATCTGGGATGACGAAGATCACAGAGCCAGGCTCGTATCTCACAGGACTAACAGCTATGTAAAATTTGAATTTGTTTCAGAAGAAGATGAATCAGAAGAAAAGGCTTTCTTTGAACTTAAGCTGGATATGAATGAACTAACTCAATCTGTTTTTTTAAAAGTTACTGACTTTTCGGACATGGATGATCTAGATGAGCTTCACGATCTTTGGAGCGGTCTGGTGGATAACCTGAAAGAGACCGTGGGAGGGTAACTTTTCACACCGTATTAATTTGGCTTCTTTTTTGTTATAAATTGGGAAAATGAAAAAGATTGACAAGCTCATTCTGAGCTCTTTTATCGGGCCCTTTTTTCTTACCTTTTTAATAGTAGTCTTCATCTTGCTTACTCAGCATATGCTGAATAAGTTCGACGATATTGTGGGTAAAGATCTAGGCTGGGATGTGCTATCTCAGCTGTTTTTTCATTTTGGTGTTTTTGTTACTCCAGTAGCTATACCCTTGGCCATTTTGCTTAGTTCATTGATGACCTTCGGTAATTTAGGCGAGCATTTTGAACTTACAGCGCTCAAAAGCGCTGGAATATCTTTAGTACGTGCATTGTTGCCCATTTTCATTTTTGTATTAGGTCTTACCATTTTTGCCTTTTATTCTAATAATTATTTTGTTCCCAGGTCAGCGTTAGAGGCCTACAGTTTACTTTATGATATTAAGCAAAAAAAACCGGCCCTGGATTTAAAGCAAGGTGCATTCTATAATGGTATCCCGGATTTTAGCATAAAAGTGAACAAGCGCCATGATGACGGGCGAACCCTGGAAGATATCATCATTTACGATCATAGAAATCAAAATGGAAATAAAAAGGTTACACTGGCTGATTCCGGGGCTATGTATACTATACTCAATGATAGATATCTAAAGCTGGAATTATTTGATGGGCACTTCTTCTTTGAAAATAATACTGACGGTGCTACCAGAAGAAGCAAGAATGAAACGCTATCCAGAAGTAGTTTTAGTAGAAGCGAATACGTTCTGGACCTATCCTCTTTCGGTTTAGACCGTACTGATAAAGACCTTTTTGCCACCAACCGGATCATGAGAAATATTAGTCAATTGGTTAACGATGTTGACTCCATGGGCAAGCAAGTGCTTGACCGAAGGCTGAAGGTTTTTACAGAAATACCCTATTCTTTTTATTACCATAAACGAAACGATACCATAAGTCTCCCGAGTTATCTGCAGGAATACAGCGATAGGAGTGATTCCTTGGAGTTGGTTGAGTTAAAGAAAATCGAGCGGGAAAAAGAAGTAGAAGATTCACTGTCAAGAGCCAATGAACCTACATCTGACAAAACTGAAAGTGAAAATATAGTTAAGTCAAATGATACTGATCCTGCAGAAAAGTATGAGCGGCAGGGCAGAATAAAGGCATTGGAAGAAAAGCAAAAGCAAAAGCGCAAGGCTAGAATTGTAAAACCGAAAACTGAAAAGAAGCCTAGAAGCATTCCTAAAAAGCTTGAATCCACTGCTATTAAGTTGGACGAAGAATTAGTTACTTTAAACAAGCAAGACTCAGTAGAAAAAGATTCTGTTCAAACTACAGCACAACTTGTGGATGAGCTTATGGCACTAAAAATTGATAAAAAGGGGCTTCAAACGGCTCTGAGTTTATCCAGGCAGGCTAAAAGTAAATTGCAAACTACCAATCAAAGAATAGAACGGCTTACTTATGAGAAAGATGTTTATGACATCCAATATCATAAGATCTTAGCGAATTCAGTGGCGTGTATAATTATGTTCTTAATTGGAGCACCCTTAGGGGCTATCATAAAAAGAGGGGGACTTGGAATACCGGTATTGATGTCAATCATCTTTTTTATCATTTTTTATGTCATTAGTATGACTGGCGAAAAGTATTCTAAGCAAAATTTGGTAGATCCGGCTATTGGTATGTGGGCAGCAAACGCGATTTTACTACCGATCGGGCTTCTATTCCTACGACAAGCCAGAGTAGATGCCAGGCTTTTTGATGCTGATTTTTACAATGTAATGATAGAGCGTATTAGGCGATGGTTTTCTAGAAAGAAACCCGCCTAATTAAATAATAACCATTGTTGTTTATTGATCAGTGCATTACTACCTTTGCGGCTTAATTAAATAATTCAATTAACTAAGCATGTATTTACAAAAAGAGAAAAAGCAAGAGCTATTTGAAAATCATGGTCGGTTAAAAGCAAAAAACGATACTGGATCAGCAGAGTCCCAGATCTCACTATTTACGTATCGTATAAAGCATCTTACCGAACACATGAAGAAAAACAAAAAAGACTACTCTACTCAGCAGGGTCTTTTAAGGTTGGTAGGTAAGAGAAGGAAATTGCTCAATTACCTCCAAAAGGTAGATATCGAAAGATACAGAGCTATTATAGCAGAACTAAATCTTAGAAAATAAAACAAAGGGAATCGCATTGATTCCCTTTTATCTTTTTACAGAGTGCGATTCTTGCACTCAATTTTAAAATCAATATTTATGCAATTTAATATTATCAACAAGACAGTAAACCTTCCTGATGGACGCACCATATCAGTAGAAACAGGAAAACTGGCCAAACAAGCGGACGGGTCAGTAGTTGTGCGCATGGGCGATACGATGCTACTAGCCACCGTGGTGTCAGCCAAAGAAGCGAAGGACGATGTTGATTTTTTACCACTTTCAGTAGACTATCAAGAAAAATTTGCCTCTTCTGGCAAAATACCCGGCGGCTTTTTAAAGCGTGAAGGTCGCCTATCGGACTATGAAATATTGATCAGCCGTTTAGTAGACCGAGCTGTACGACCCATGTTTCCGGATGATTATCACGCGGATACGCAAATCGCAATATCGCTTATTTCAGGAGACGAAGAAGCACTTCCTGATGCATTAGCTGCTTTTGCCGCATCCTCTGCGCTAGCTGTTTCAGATATTCCGTTTAATGGCCCTATTTCCGAAGTCAGAGTTTCCAGAATAGCCGGTGAGTTTGTTATCAATCCTTCCAAGAGCCAAAAAGAGGAGGCGGATCTCGATCTCATAGTGGCAGCCACTATTGATAATATATTAATGGTAGAAGGCGAGATGCAACAAGTGTCAGAAGATGACATGCTAGAGGCGATTAAAGTAGCTCACGAAGCCATAAAAGCGCAATGCCAAGTTCAACTTGAACTTCAAACTGAGGCCGGTAAAACGGAGAAGCGTGAGTATTCACATGAAAACAACGATGAAGAGCTCGAAAAGAGAATGCAGGATGAACTTTATGAAAAGGTCTATGCTGTAGCTCAAAAGCAGATTGCCGATAAATCTGTACGTTCTGAGTCATTTAAGACTATAAAGGAGGAGTTTGTTGAAAGCTTCGATGATGAAGAAGAGATAGATAAATTTTTAATCAATAAATATTTTAAAAATATACAGAAGAAAGCCTGCCGTGATCTGGTTTTGAATGAACGCAAAAGATTAGATGGCCGAGAGTTAAACCAGGTAAGACCTATTGCCACGGAAGTTGCTTATCTTCCATCTACTCACGGTTCTGCTGTTTTTACTCGAGGCGAAACTCAATCCTTAAGTACTGTGACGTTGGGTACTAAAATGGATGAGCAGCTTATTGATGGCGCTATGTATTCCGGCTCCAACAAGTTTATGCTGCATTACAATTTCCCCGGTTTTTCAACCGGTGAAGTAAAACCCAACAGAGGCCCTGCCAGAAGAGAAGTAGGGCATGGTAATTTAGCTTGGAGAGCGCTGAAAGAAGTAGTACCCGCCGAAAGTCCTTACACCATACGGGTGGTGTCAGACATTCTTGAATCGAACGGTTCATCCTCTATGGCTACGGTATGTGCAGGTTCTTTAGCTTTAATGGATGCAGGTATTCAAATAGATGCACCCGTATCCGGCATAGCTATGGGGATGATCTCGGATGGAGATAAGTTTGCCATTCTATCTGATATACTAGGCGATGAAGACCATTTGGGAGATATGGATTTCAAGGTAACGGGTACTGAAAAGGGGATCACGGCTACTCAAATGGATATCAAAGTGGACGGTCTTTCTTATGACGTTCTTAAGCAAGCGCTAGAGCAAGCTAAGGAGGGTAGACTTCATATATTGAATGAAATGAAGAAGACTATTGCTGAGCCAGCCGCTGACCTTAAACCAAGTGCCCCTCGATCTGAGATCGTAAAAATAGCTAAGGATCAAATAGGAGCAGTAATCGGACCTGGCGGAAAGGTAGTTCAGGAAATTCAAAAAGAGACCGGTGCTACAGTAGTTATTGAAGAAGATGAACACAATGGTATTGTGAGCATTTTCGCTGTAGATAAGGACTCTATGGATGATGCGCTGAAGAGAATAAAAGCGATCGTTGCTGTTCCTGAAATAGGGGAGGTTTACGAGGGTAAGGTAAAGTCAATTATGCCTTTTGGTGCTTTCATTGAATTTATGCCAGGTAAAGACGGTTTACTTCATATTTCCGAGATCAGGTGGGAACGTGTAGAAAAGATGGAAGGAGTAATGGAAGTAGGTGAGCAGGTACAAGTGAAATTAGTGGATATTGATAAGAAAACAGGTAAATTCCGTCTATCACGCAAGGTTTTACTTCCAAAACCTCAGAAAAAAGAAGAAAACGCAGAATAATATTTTCTTTAGAAGCTTTGTGCTTTGATGGCTATTCGTTAAAATCGTTGTGATCTTTTAGGACGGAATTAACGGATGACCACGGCATGAGACAGCTAAAGATTAGCAAGCAGATCACCAACAGAGAAAGTCAATCATTAGATAAGTATCTGTTAGAAATTGGAAGAGTTGATTTGCTTACACCTGATGAAGAGGTTGAGCTAGCACAAAGAATTAAAGCCGGAGATCATCTGGCCTTAGAGAAATTAACAAAAGCTAACCTAAGATTTGTAGTTTCTGTTGCTAAACAATACCAAAATCAGGGGCTTACGTTAGGTGATTTAATTAACGAAGGAAACCTCGGACTGATCAAAGCTGCTCAGCGGTTTGATGAGACCCGAGGTTTTAAATTTATATCCTATGCTGTTTGGTGGATACGCCAATCTATTCTTCAGGCCTTAGCTGAACAATCAAGAATAGTAAGACTACCCTTAAATAGGGTTGGTTCCCTCAATAAGATCTCAAAGACGTTTTCTGAACTTGAGCAAAAATTTGAACGTGAACCTTCTCCTGATGAGTTGGCTGAAGTTCTAGAAGTAACCACGGCCGAGGTAGTAGACACGATGAAAATCTCCGGTAGGCATGTTTCTATGGACGCGCCTTTTGCTCAGGGAGAGGAGAGTAGCCTCCTAGATGTTCTCGAAAACGAACTTGAAGAAACACCGGATAATGAATTAATGAATGATTCTCTAAGAAGGGAAGTTCAGCGCGCGTTATCCACACTTACTCAACGAGAGGCAGACGTGGTGGCCCTGTATTTTGGTCTTAATGGTGAGCAAACATTGACCCTAGAGGAAATCGGTGAAAAATTCGAGTTAACCAGAGAGCGTGTTCGTCAAATTAAAGAAAAGGCGATTCGAAGATTGCGCCACACCTCGAGAAGTAAAGCTCTGAAACCCTATTTAGGTTAGCTGTCTGTTCATATATTTTTGTCACCACTCATCTCTTTGGGTGACCTCTTTTCTCTTATCTTTGTAATTATCACGACAATTGATTTTCTAATTGTTAGAAATACAGAACGTTTTAATCGGTTATCCGGTTAGGAACAAGAATAAACAATTATTCCAATGACAGAGGAAAAAGTAAAAGTATTAATTATAGGATCCGGGCCTGCCGGATACACCGCCGCTATTTATGCCTCCCGGGCCGGACTAGATCCGGTAATGGTTACGGGTGGTCAGCCGGGCGGGCAACTTACTACTACTAACGATGTAGAGAATTACCCCGGCTATCCGGACGGCATTAATGGGCCGCAAATGATGATAGATTTTCAAAAGCAAGCTGAGCGTTTTGGTACTGATGTACGCTTTGGTCAGGTAACATCTGTAGACTTTTCAGGCTATCCCCACAAGGCTGTAGTTGACGATAAGCACGAAATAACAGCAGAAACAGTCATTATTTCTACGGGCGCAAGTGCTAAATACCTGGGACTTCCATCAGAAAAAGAGTATTATAATAAAGGGGTTTCCGCCTGTGCCGTTTGCGATGGTTTCTTTTACAAAGGTAAAACAGTAGCTGTGGTAGGAGGTGGGGATACAGCCGCTGAAGAAGCTACTTACTTAGCAAATCTTTGCCCAAAAGTTTATCTCATTGTCCGAAGAGATGAAATGCGTGCCTCTAAAATAATGCAGAGTCGTGTGCTGAACAACCCGAATATTGAGGTGCTGTGGAATACCGAAACGGAAGAGATATTAGGTGATGGTGAAGCGGTCACGGGCATGCGGGTGGTGAATAATCAAACCAAAGAGAAGAGCGAAATTCAGGTAGAAGGTTTTTTTGTTGCGATAGGACATAAACCTAATACAGATATATTCAAAGACTATCTGGATATGGATGAAACAGGTTATTTGATAGCGGAGCCCGGCACTTCTAAGACCAAAATTGAAGGAGTATTCGTGACGGGTGATGCGGCCGATAAGGTTTACAGGCAGGCTGTTACCGCCGCAGGCACAGGATGTATGGGAGCATTAGATGCAGAACGCTTCTTACAAGCCAAAGAGATGGAAGTAGTAGAAGGATAATATTTTCGCATAAATAAGAAAGCTTGGAGGTTGCCTATTGGCAGCCTCTTTTTATAATAACATGACCAAACTTGATATACTCGCTTTTGCCGCTCACCCTGATGATACTGAATTAAGCTGTGCCGGTACGTTAGCATTACAAGTAGCTAAAGGCAATAAGGTAGGAGTGGTAGACCTGACCCGAGGTGAATTAGGAACTAGAGGAACTCCTGAAATTCGTGAACGAGAGGCGAAGGAATCCGCTCATATCCTTGGTTTGAGTGTTAGAGATAATTTGAAGCTAGAAGACGGCTTTTTTACAAACGATAAGTCCAGTCAAATAGCCGTTATTCGGGCCATTAGAAAATATAGGCCTGAAATTATTTTGGCAAATGCAGAAAGAGATCGTCATCCTGATCATGGTCGCGGCGCCAGTTTAGTAAGAGATGCCACTTTCTTATCAGGTTTAGCAAAGATCGAAGTAAAGGACGGAGATCAAATATTAGCCCCTTGGCGGCCTAAAGTGCTTTATCATTTTATTCAGAGTCAGTTTATCCAGCCAAACTTTGTGGTGGATGTCAGTGATCATTGGGAAAAGAAAATGCAAGCCGTGAAAGCCTTTAAATCCCAATTTTATGACCCTGACAATTCAGAACCTGAAACTTATATTTCCTCTCCGAAGTTTATGCAAATGATAGAATCGCGGGGGAAAGAGTTAGGTCATTCTATTGGTGCCCAGTACGGAGAAGGCTTTACAACAAACCGAAATATCGGTGTTTCTAACCTATTTGACCTGTTATAACTTAAAGCTCCATAGGTTTTACTTCATAGCCCTGTTCTTCCAGTAAGCTCAAAAGTCCTTTTTCGTCAGCGAGGTGAGAGGCACCTATCGCGAAGAAGGTGGGAGCCTGCTTCATGTAGCCGATCATTTTAGGCATCCATTCTGCATTTCGCCTCTCAATGAAGTAGGTTTTGAACATGCGGTTATTTTCTACCGGGTGGAGCGTATATTCTAGTGTGGTATGTAAATCCCCTTCCGTATACGCATCTACCACTTGTTGATAATCTTCTATTTGTTGGTCGAAATTTGTGATGGTATGTTTTAAAGCATTGACTTGGTCCTCCATTGAAAACCTCTCGAAGGCCTCTACTTCCCGTTTTACAGTTTCTAAACCAAGCATGATCATCCCATTTTCATTAGCAAGATTGATAAGCTCCAATTCGTAGAATTTCACATTTTCCTTTAAGGCTAAGCGAGTCATGGTGGTAGAAAGCATAACTGGCTTAAACTTGCTGTAAACCATTTCGAATTTCAGCTTTCCGATACCAAACCGATCTTTAAACAGACTTTCCAGATTTTGAAATTCTTCCTTAGATAAGTAGTCTTTTAGTGATTCGTTATGCTGAAGATGTGCCGCTTTATTCAACTCGTGTTTGGCACGATGATCAAGCAGTGTTTCAGTAGAGAGTATTCTGCACTCTTTGATCTTTTCTGAAGCAACGGCCGGTAAGATATAATCTGATTCAGGGATAAACTTCAAAATGGCCATGATGTAAGACGGCTTCTCCAGACCGTTACCCGAGACCTGCCAAAAAATAGCATTCTTTTTATATTCCTGGGCTTGGCCAATTAGGCTACCTGTCATCAGCAGTATAATCACAATTAGGTTATGTTTCGTAATGGTTTTATGCATGAGTTAAATACTATTGTAGGAAAATTAAATAACTGCGAATATAAATATTCTGGAAGAATGTCGATGACCTTAACTACACCAGCCTTATTGTTTCCCGCAATTTCATTATTGTTACTTGCTTATACTAATCGATTTCTAGCTATAGCAACGCTTATCAGAAACCTCCATAAAAAGCATAAGGAAAACCCGGAACATGCCATAATCAAAGGACAGATTCAAAACCTTAAAACCCGGTTAAGCCTGATCAGAAATATGCAGATCTTCGGCATATCCAGCTTCTTTCTCTGCGTGTTGAGTATGTTTATGCTCTTTAGTGATAATGAACAACTGGGTAATTATGCTTTTGGTGCAAGTATGTTGCTCTTGTTACTTTCCTTGGCCCTTTCTTTACGGGAGATACAAATCAGTACGGATGCGCTAACCCTGGAACTTGGTGATATGTCTAAATAGGGAACCCAGAAAAAAAATGATTTTTATGGCACAGACTTACAACTACTTTCGATGAAGAGGTGTCTTTAGAGTTAAGACCCAAGGTTCTTGAATTAAATTTTTCATATACTTAGTTAGATCATTTTTATCTTTTAGCGGCTGAGTTATTTTTGCCATCATCAACATAGGCTGAGAATTTATCACGTTTGAACCAACCTCCAGAGCATATAGTTACCGCGATTATTCAAGGCGATACCCAAGCGTTTGAACGTTTGTTTACACGTTACTATAATTCATTGCTGAATTTGGCCTTAGGGATTTTAAAGGATGAAGCGGTTGCTGAAGAACAAGTGCAAGATGTTTTCGTAAAGCTCTGGGAGCGCAGATCTTTCTTGAAACCAGATACAAAATTATTTTCCTATCTGGTGATAAGTGTACGAAACCGATGTTACAATTACATAAGGGATGAAAAGGTGGAGCAGAAATACGTGTCACATCAGCTTCAGCAATATCGCCATGAAATTTTTAACGAAAGTTATGATCAGTACGATGAAGTACTGATCGGAAAGCTACATCAGGCCATCGATCAAATGCCGGAAAAATGCAAAGAAGTCTTTAAATTAAGTCGATTTGAAGGGTTAAGCCATAAGCAGATTGCAGAACATCTGTCCATCAGCACAAAAACGATAGAAAACCATATTACAAAGGCTATGAAAATTTTAAGAGTGGAGTTGCTACCCATATTTATTTTTATCTTAATTGAGATAGGGGATTTATGATTACTGCGTGTTAACCTTAAGTAATAATGTCAGTACGTGAAAACCATATTGACGAGGAATTAATCATTCAATACTTGAATGGTGATCTTTCAGATGCAGAGAAAGTTAGGCAAGTGGAACAATGGCTTTCTCATTCTGAAAACATCAAAGAAGCTAGAGAAATTTATAAAACTTGGGAGCTTACTCTGTTAGCCTCACCGCCTAAAAAAGATGCAGAACAGGCTTTTCAACAACTTGAGCGTAGAATACGTCCTGCTGAAAACCGGAAAAGTAAGTCTGTTTCTCTCTGGTGGTATGCTGCGGCATCTGTACTGGTAATTTGTCTTTTTACCTACATTATTACTAACAAACAAGGAACGCCAGAGATGACCACCTTGGCTACCAATGAGATGGTAGCAGAGTTCACCTTACAAGATGGCACGTCTATCTCTCTGAATGCGTATGGCAAAATTGAGTACGATCAGCAGGATTTTGCTGATGCTGACGAAAGAAGAGTGCTTTTAGACGGTGTAGCATTTTTCAATGTTGAACATCAGTCTGAAAGACCTTTCATCGTATCAACTCACGATGCTGAAATTAAAGTTCTTGGAACAGAGTTTATGGTGAAAACATCATCAGAAGCTCCTACTGAAGTTTTGGTCACACAAGGCAAAGTACAAGTGACTTATTTGGTATCAAAAGAAGTGATAACGCTCACGGCAAAGGAAGAGGTGAAACCACAAAAGATAGATCAAACGATTAACCTGATTGTTACCCCATCTGATGATAATCAGCTTTATTGGAAAACCGGGGTGATGATTTTTGATCATGATTCCCTAGGCAAAGTATTTCAAACCCTATCTGAGGAGTTTAAAACGACCATTCGCGTGGAAAATGAAGAAATTTTATCTTGTGATATCACGGCCACCTTTAAAAGACAATCGTTAGATACTATTATTGAAGTGATCAAGAGCACACATCAGCTCAATAGTTATATAGATAACGGACAGATCATCATTACCGGGAATGGGTGTCAATAAGGGGATAGTTTTATTCTTGTTTACATTATTATACCTGAAGGGGTTTACTCAGTCCCAGGTAAATATTTCATTTAAAGAAAAGCCATTGCCGGAGGCCATCCAATTAGTGGTGGAATCATTCGATCTTTATGTGTCTTACAACCCGAAAATATTTAAAGACCAGCCGCCGGTCTCATTGGATGTTAAGGCTTATTCTATTCAAGAGGCGCTTGATCAGATCTTGGGGAATAGATTCAGTTTCAAGGTGATCAATGACTATGTGGTGATCAATTCGAAAAAGCAACCAGAAGAGATAACTCCACTTTTATCTACTGCAGAACAAAAACCTGTTGTCTACGACACGATAATTATCGAGAAAACCGATATCCATTTTGATACCGTTAGGGTTGAGGTATTAGAAAAAAAAGAAGTCTACGATACTATTTTTACAGAGAAACAAGTAAAGGTTTACGATACTGTTACCTATCACGTTAAACCAAAAAATAACCATCAATTTCTGTCTTATGTGGCTCCTACTCTTTGGCGGAGAGATAGTGAGTCCCTATTCGGGGCCGCTGTAGGACTTTCCTATCGGTATAACCTGCCGGACTTTTATGTTGAACTGGGAGTATCTTACCAATATGCTATGCATAATGTAAACTTTTCAGAAGAGGAAATACTAACCGAGCTACAGGTAGACACATTATCCACATTTTTTGTGATTGAAAACGGGCAACGAACGCCGGTTTATGTGATAGATTCTACTTTTTCTGATCGTGAAGTAACTACTGAAGTTGACAGAACCAATTCTGTCCATCAGATTAGCCTTGCCTTGTTGGTTGGGAAATCCTTTCGGGTAAGCAATAGAATCGAGCTAGGTGTCAATACCGGTTTTTCAGTAGACTGGGTCTTCAGGACAGACGAGCTGCTCCGTGTTGATAATAATTTAAGTGAGCGTTCATTAGAGCCACCTAATTATCGATTTCCGCTTCAAAATATAAGGATAGAACTGCCATTTCTGTATAAAGGAAATTCTTTGAGCGAAGGCTACTTTTTATCTCCTTTTGGGGAGGTAGGGTTAAACTCAGATTTCCAAGCGAACGGATCATCAGCTAACAGGTATCGATTTGGAATTAAAATTGGTGTTTTTTTCTAAACGGGATAGGGGATATCAGAGGGCATCGGGTTTTTATGTTGAATATTAAAATCAACGATTATGAAACTGCACTACTTCGCTGTAAAACCGATTAGATATTATTTAATCATGCTTCTTGGTATGGTTCTTTTAGCCTCGGAAGTAGCGGCTAACGCTCTCGACACTACATCAATATGTAATGCTGGCTTTACGGTAAAATTAGACACTACCAGAACATTTCCGGTTTATACCTTTACTGCTTTAGAAACAGATAATTCCAAAACATTTAGCTGGAATATCGGAGGTTCTTTGCTTCGTACAGGACCTGAAATAGATCATATTTTCTTTGATGCCGGCGGCTGGATGGTCAGCTTAACGGTAGCAGACGATTCAGATGCCTGCAGTACGAATCAGCGAGTGGATGTATCAGGAGCTACTCAAGCACCTGTGGGCTCTTGCTTTTTTAACACTTGGAAAGAAAATGACAGTACTAATACCTACGCTTTTGAAACCTGGATGCCCTGGTACACGGATATGTCATATTCCATTGATTTTGGCGATGGTACAACCGCGGTCAACGACCCAGAGTTTGCCGTTCCGTTGTCTCATACCTATAGCGCACCGGGAACCTATGAAGTTTGCCAGACTATGAATGAAGATAGTTGTGGTTATTGTATAGAAATTATCATTGATTCCACAGAATTAACTGGCTGTAATGCTGAATTCACTTATCAACTGGATACTAGTTATGGTGCCTGGATCTATACATTTAACGCTTCTGAAATAGATTCTGCCAAAAACTATTCGTGGACTACATCTGAAAGAGGCCAAGTCCCTTTTTCCGGCTCTCTGATAGAAGGTTATGTATTTCCAGCTGAGGGTACCTACCCGGTGGAACTCACAGTATTTAACGATTTCGATACCTGTAGTACAGTGCAGCAAATCTATTCTCCAAATACTGAAAGTTGTACCTTCGGTCTGACCCAACAGAAGAATAAAGTAAGAGTTAAGGCTGCTTGGGGGTTAAATAATAATTGGTTTGACGATCTAACCATAGATACTACGCAATACGGTATTGATAAGCTTTACTATACTATTGATTTGGGTGATGGTACGGCAGTCAATGGTACCTTGTTTGATACGGATAGCCTAGACTGGAATTCTTTGTTTATACCAGATATTGAACATGAATACCAAATGGCTGGAACTTACGATATATGCTATGCTGCCACTGATAGCTTATTTTATAATTGTCAGCAATGTAAGTCAGTAATTATTGAAGAATCTGATATAGTGACATGTGACCCTACTTTCACTTACAGTATAGATTCAACTTCAACAAATAACTGGATATATACGTTTACAGCGGCAGATCCTGATAGTTTTAAGCGGTTTTTTTGGGGTTTTGAGGAACAAAGAATTGGGTTTGGAAGAGTGGAGCAACATATTTTTACAGAAGGTGGTGCACAGGAAATAAAGCTATCAGTTTTTGAAAATCAAACGGATACATGTTCCTCCAGTGTTACCGTATTTCCACCGGAAAGTGAAGGGTGTTTCATGAACATTACGCAAATTGACGAAAACACCTTCGACTTTTATCCGACCGTAAATGCCAGTTCAGGAACTGTATTCTACACCATGAATTTTGGGGATAGTATATCTACCAGTGGAGAACACATAGGAGGGCGTAATGTAGGACCATTCACCTACAATTATCGAAATGGAGGAACTTTTGATGTATGCTTTACAGCAACGGACAGCGCTAACTTCTCATGTGAGGTTTGTGAACCCATTGAAGTAATACTCCCGCAGTGTTTTGCTACATTTGTTTATAATCAACTCGACTCTACGAATCAATTTCAATATTTATTTACCGCGTTAGAAATCAGCGGCTTGTATGACTATCGATGGGAAATAAATGGGCAAACTGTGTCCGAAAATGAGTTATTTGAATTCACATTTCCGTCCTCAGGTGTTTATACCGTAGACTTACTTATGACGAATGTAAGCAGTGGAAATATTTGTACCAGTAGAAAAGCGATTACGATTGGTTCTATTTCTGCAACTTGTCCTACCTCATTCGTATATAATCAGGTTGATTCTTCCAATACGTATAGGTACTTATTCACTCCCTTAATTATAGACAGTAATAAGAGTTTCTTATGGAAAGTGAATGATAGCATCCAGTCTAATAAGATTTTATTTGACTTTACCTTTCCAGAGGATGGTGTATATGACATTACACTTCAAGTCACGGAAAACGGAGATAACTGTTCCACAACAAAAAATATAGTTATAGATGGCGGTAACTCCTTTTGTGATGCCTCCTTTGATTTGAATATCGATGCTTCAAACAGTCTAAGCTATACTTTTATTCCCAGATCGGATTCAGCAGTGGCGTATGAATGGTTTGTTAATGGAGTTTTATCTTCAGAGGAGAGTTCTTTTCATTATACGTTCCCTGATTCGGGGGTGTATGAAATCAGGCTCGATCTATTGAAGTGGTGGGATAGCTGCTCTTCTATTAAGAATATTTCGGTAAAAACGAATAGTGACTCCACGCAAGCGGATTCGCTCTACATCAATGGATCATTGTTCGCGGATCTGATACCGGTTGATGGTGGGAATGTAGCTTTATACCAAAAGGAGAACGATAATTGGGTCTATTCATCGGAAACGGTTGCTACTAAAGGAGAATTCACTTTTGAGAATCTATCAAAAGGTAGGTATCTCATCCATGCCCGAGGAGATGAGTTTGTGCATCAAGCTTTTATTCC
Organism: Bacteroidota bacterium; assembly: GCA_039199635.1. GTDB lineage: Bacteria > Bacteroidota > Bacteroidia > Cytophagales > Cyclobacteriaceae > Fulvivirga. The sequence goes on from JBCCSU010000004.1 coordinate 23,557, forward strand.
AACCTATTTTGTTAACGGAGTAGGATGGCAGGATGCCTACAAATTGGATCTAACAGGTTCTGCTGAAGAAGTAAAGATTACCTTAATTCGCTCACAAGCGTTGAGTGCCGGACAAGGGCAACTGCAAGGTAGAGTGGTATCTGATGAAATGAAAGAACCTGTAGTCATTCTCTTGAAAGATCGGATTTCAGGGCGAACGGTTAAGTGGACTGTTTCCGGTGAAGAACATGCTTTCAATTTTGATCAATTGCCTTTCGGGAAATACACACTTACTGTAGAAAAACCCTCACAGTCCTTTTCCAGACAGGTTGATCTAAATGAAGATCTATCGAATTTGACAAATATTGTGCTCAAAGCTGATGAGATATTAGGTCGAGATGAAGCATTAGGCGGAGGTTTGAGTGTTTATCCTACGCAAATAGAAGATAAAGTGTTCTTAAGTAATCAAGGTTATACCGGAGGTGATACAAGTGTAGAACTTCGTTCTATATCCGGCAAACTTTTGATGAGTCAACGTTTAGAGATCAAGGCTCGAGAAACTATAGAGCTGACACTTCCAATTTTAGGGCAAGGAATGTATCTCATGCGGATTATTGATAATGAAGGAAAAATTTCAGTCACTAAACTCATCAAATAAATAAGAGTGAATTATTAATTGTCTATTGGTTTTAGTTTAAAAAAGCAATGCCGATGAATGTTCTCATCGGCATTGTCATTTATTTTACTAAAAAATTAGTTTGGAGCTTAAAATACCTGCTATTTTCCAGGCATTTTAAAAATGCTCTCGTCAATGTCTGCATTCATGGTAACCTCTTCAAATACCATTTGAGTGCTTTGTCCCATTACCGCCGTTTCCATATGGAAAGGCATTAACACACCAATATTGGTTTCTTTATAGTCACTCAGTTTAGTTTCTATCGTCATACCAGCTGTAGGACCTTCTGTCGGTGAGACTCTGGTAACTATGGGAATGTAGTTTTCTGTATCAAAGAAAAAGTAAGCCGTTGATTCTGGTTTGTCATTGTTCTTGTTTTTTACAAGTTTGATCTTGTAAGTTTCGACCCCATCTATAGTTTCGTTCCCCTCTAGTGTAACTTCATGGCCTTTTGCTTTGTAATCAATCCAATCCGAATCCATGCTCTGCGAATTTGCCAAAAGCTGCTGTTTTAGCGGTTCCGGCATCTCTTGAGCTTCCGTATTGCCCGTCATAGGGTTGATCATCCAAGCTGTAGTGCCATCGTATCCCTGGATGATTTTTTGTCCCATCATATTTATTTCACTGTAGATATGATCTGGCTTAGCCTGTTTGATAGACATTGCCATTTCCCCTTGAGGAGTAACCATTTTGGCTTCTATTTCAATGGATTCAATGCTACTCCAAGCTTCTTTTCCTCCACTGTTTTCAATGTGCTGATTTAATATTTCATCAACGGTTTGCGCTTTTAGTGAAAAAGCGATTAGACCTGTTAGCATTAATGCGAGTTTAAATTTCATAGTTTCATTTAGTTTTTTGTGAAATTAGGTTCTAGTCCGACACCTCCGGTGAACTATCAACGTTCTTTTGTTTAAAGCTTAAACAAACCTTCGGGTTAAGAGTTTCTACTACATGGGAAATTACATAATTATAGGTGGAAGCAGTGGCATAGGTTTAACGCTAGCGAATACACTATCGGAGAAAGATCACGAAGTCCATGTTTATTCACGAACAAAGAGCGATGAACTAAATAGTTCAGTTATTCATCATGAATGTGATGTGTTAAAAGATGAGATCACTACTGACCTTAATGAGGTAAATGGATTAGTGTATTGCCCAGGATCCATTAACCTTAAACCTTTTCAAAGTCTTTCAGAAAACGATTTCAGCCAGGATTTTAACATTAACGTATTAGGTGCCGTAAAAAGTGTTAAGGCATTTTTAAGACCTCTTAAAAAAACAGAGGGTGCTTCAATAGTTTTTTACAGTACGGTAGCGGTAGGTCAGGGTATGCCATTCCATAGCTCTGTGGCCGCCTCTAAAGGAGCTATTGAAGGTTTCACTAAATCGTTAGCTGCTGAATTGGCTCCCAAAGTTCGTGTGAACTGTGTAGCCCCATCCATAACGGACACTCCTCTGGCGGCTAAGCTTCTATCCAATGATGAAAAAAAAGAAAAATCAGGAGAACGGCATCCATTAAAGCGCGTAGGAAGCCCTGAAGATATAGCAGCGATCACTTCTTTTTTGTTATCCTCAGAAGCATCATGGATAACTGGACAGATCATCGGAGTGGATGGAGGAATGTCTACATTGAAACCTCTTTAGGAAGTTATTGGCGCTACGCAGTAGGATAAAACCTATTTCTTTTTATGTTTAGAGGATGATCTATGGAAGGAGTAGTTTCTATGGTTTATGTTCTCTTATACTGTGCATATTTTCATCGTGTTCCTCACCGGTAAAACAACTTGGAGAAGGTATATCCAGATCGTTAGCAGAGAGCAGAAAGACACAAATAGCAGACATAGCTTATCATTTGTCTTTTGAGATACCAGAAGATCCTAAGGAAGATATCAACGGGCATCTTGAATTATGGGTATCTCTTCAAGATACCTTACAAGATCTTGTACTGGATTTTGATCATGCTGACTCTTTGGTACATCAAGTGCGGTCTGAAGAAGGTGAGCGGGTTGATTTTCAAACGGTTAACGGTCATTTGGTAATACCTTCCCGATTTCTTCAGCAAAAGAATATTTTCAGCATTGGGTTTACCGCTGGTAATCAGGCATTAAACAGAAGAAAAGACTATCTGTACTCCTTGTTTGTGCCGGCAAATGCTTCATCCTGTTTTCCAGTAGTGGATCAGCCCAACATTAAAGGAAAGTATACACTAAACTTGACGATACCTGATCACTGGACCGCGCTATCCAATGAGGCGGTGGTAAGGACTGAGTCGATCAAAAATCAAAAACAACTGTATTTCGGAGAAACTATGCCCATCAGTAGTTATCTCTTTGCGTTTACAGCCGGTGTCTTTGATTCCATTTCAACAACTATCGATGATCGTACCTATACTATGCTTCATCGAGAGCCAGATTCGTTAAAAGTTCTCCGAAACGCGGATAAAATCGTTGAATGGCATCATAAAAGTATGATCTGGCTGGAAAAATATACCCAGATTGATTATCCATTTAACAAGTTTGCTTTTGTTCTTATTCCTTCTTTTCAATTTGGAGGCATGGAGCATCCGGGCGCTATTTATTATAAAGCATCAAGTCTATTTCTAGATCCTTCGCACACCTGGCAGCAAGAGAAAAACAGAGCGCGATTGATCGCCCATGAAACCGCACATATGTGGTTTGGTGATCTGGTCACTATGGATTGGTTTAACGATGTATGGTTAAAAGAAGTGTTTGCCAACTTTATGGCTGCGAAGATAACTCAACCGGAGTTTCCTGATATTGATCATGATCTGCAGTTTTTACTTTCTCATTATCCAAGCGCTTATGAAGTAGACCGTACCCGGGGCAGCCACCCGATTCAGCAGCCACTTAATAATTTAAAGGATGCAGGCTCACTGTACGGAAACATTATCTACCAAAAGTCTCCGGTAGTGATGCGCATGTTAGAACAAAACATGGGCGAAGAAAACTTTGCCAAAGGAATTAGGGCCTATCTGCAGAAGTATGCCTTTGATAATGCTACTTGGGATGATCTGATGTCCATTATGAAAGACTACACCGATTATGATCTAGATCCGTGGAATCAGCAGTGGGTGAAATCTGCCGGTATGCCAGAAATTAAATATAATCTTCGAATTAAAAATGATAGCGTCTCTAAGTTTACGGTATTTACAGGTTCAAAAAATGATAATAGTTCTATCTGGTGGCCCCAAAAGCTAATGCTAGAGATAGGTACTTCTGATTCCGTCTGGTCTCAAAATGTTAATAAAGACTTTAGAGTATTCAACGTGAGAGAAGCAAGTGGTTTGCCTTCACCGAATTACGTCTTTAACAATGCGAATGGCATGGGGTATGGTTTTTTTGAAATGAAAGCCCAGACTAGAGCTTATTTGCTGGAAAATGTGCTGAAGGAAGAAAATTCCGTTAAAAGAGCTGCTATTTGGATCAACTTACATGAATCAGTACTTCGGGGGAAAACAGAGGCAGAAAAACTACTGATGGTTCAGGTTAAAAGCCTGGCACAGGAACGGGAGCCATTAATACTTTCATACCTGATAAAATCATTAGATCATTTGTACTGGGTATACTTGACTGCTGAGCAGCGAGAGAAGTGTGTTCATAAAATTGAATCCGTATTAGTAAATCAATTGATTCGTTCTGATAAGAAGGTGAAGGTGATTTACTTAAATTTTTTGAAAAGAATAGCCTCTTCAGAAAAAGCGCTGAGCTTACTGAGCTCATTACTTGACGGTAGTACGGATATCGAGGGCCTGGAGCTCTCCGATCGTGACAAAATAAGTATAGCCTATGAATTAGTGATAAGAGGACATCAAGGAGCTGTAGAACGTTTAAATGCTCAAACCGAAGCCATAAATAACGATGACTTCAAAAGAAGGATCAATTTCGTAAGAAATTCAGTGGTTGGTAACATTAAGGATAGGCAACTTTTTTTCGAATCATTTAAAGTGTCCCAAAATAGAGCTAATGAGGAATGGGTTCTGGAAGCACTAACGTATTTACATCATCCATATCGGGTAGAAGAAAGCGTATCAATGATCCAACCCAGCCTTGAATTGCTTCAGGAAATAAAAAAAACAGGAGATATTTTCTTTCCTAAAAGGTGGCTGGATAGAACATTACGATATCATTATTCTGAAGATGCACTAGACCAGGTCAAGCAATTTTTATTCAGAAATAACAGCTACCCACAGGATCTAAAGAATAAGATTCTGCAATCTAGTGATCATTTGTTCAGAAGTGTACCTGCACGCAAGAAATGGGATCAAAAAACTGGTGCCGAAGAGGAAGTTGACACTTTGTAAACAATATTTCTTGCTTTGTACTTGGATACCAGTCCAAGCTTTTATTACTTAATGAATTGTTTTCCTGAAAGATTCTTTTAATGCATGAGTGAAGAACTACTCAAGGCTGTCATTCAACTCTTCGCCATTGTAGCCCGAGAAAGGGTAACAGAGGATGAAAGAGCCAATATCAAGGAGTTTTTATCTGTACACCTCAACCAAGAAGCCACTAATTACTACCTATCTCTGTTTGATGACTTCTGTAGTCAGCAGAAAATTGAAGTGAAGGAAGAGTTAGATGATCTGGATTCAGAGACGCTGACTTTTGTAGATGATTGGGCGAAGATCATGGAGATTGCCAAACAGGTGAATCAAGCCTTGACCATGCAACAGAAGGTAGTGATGATCGTGAAGATCATTGAACTCATCTACGCAGATAGTGATATTTCGGAAAGACAAAGTAACCTGATTTTCTATATAGGTGAAGCGATGAAGATCTCCCAAAAGGAGATGGTGATCATTCGTTCTTTTGTAGTGGGGCAGGAGTTGGAAGAGCTCTCTTCTAAAAATATTCTGGTCATCGATGAAGGTTCCGGAGATGTAAAAATTGATGGACCGAGGGTAGTCTCTAAAAATCTCACTGGCTTAATTGCCATTTTACGCATTCCCGAAATAGAAACTTATTTCATCAAGTATTTGGGTATTTCTACCTTAACGCTCAATGGTATTCAGCTTAAAAGCCGAAAAATTGATGTATTTCCTACTGGTAGCACTATCCGTGGAAATAAAATAGATACTATTTATTATAGCGATGTGGTAAGTCGCTTTTTAGTAGGCCAGGTAGAAACCAACCTGACACTCACCGCAGAACATATCTTTTACCACTTTAAGAGCGGTAGGGCAGGTCTACAAAATGTAAGTATATCGGTGGAAGGCGGCAAGCTCATTGGCATTATGGGAGCCAGCGGATCAGGAAAATCCACTTTTCTTAATGTAATTAACGGTTCTGAGAGGCCATCCAGCGGGCGTGTAGTTATCAACGGTGTTAACGTACATGATAATCCTAAAGAAGTAGAAGGCGTTATTGGATACATTCCTCAAGATGATCTGCTGATAGAGGAACTCACGGTTTTTCAAAACCTGTACTACGCTGCTAGGTTGTGTTTTAGTCAATACTCTCCCAAGACCATTACCAGATTGGTAGAGCGTGTTCTCACTAATTTAGGACTATCTGAAATACGTAATCTTAAAGTGGGGTCGCCCTTAGAAAAAACCATCAGTGGGGGGCAAAGAAAGCGTGTAAACATAGGTTTAGAGCTGTTGAGAGAACCCAGCGTACTTTTTGTGGATGAACCTACGTCAGGTTTATCGTCTCAGGATTCAGAAAATATCATGGATTTGCTGAAAGAACTTTCTTTGAGGGGTAAGATGATATTTGTGGTTATTCACCAACCTTCATCAGACATATTTAAAATGTTTGATAACTTACTCATACTTGATGTGGGCGGGTTACAGATTTACTATGGCAATCCCGTGGAAGCGGTCACCTATTTCAAAGAAATAGTAAATGCCGCTAACAAAAATCAGAGCGCATGCCCGGAGTGCGGTAACATTAACGCGGAACAAATATTCGGCATTATTGAAACCCGTGTAGTGAATGAGTTTGGAAGACTTACGAATGTCCGTAAAATTTCTCCGGGACAATGGTATCAATATTTTAAAGATGGTGTTGAGATCCCGAAAATTCAACACAGTACGGAAAAAGTAAAATCCCGGCAAAACATTCCGAATTGGTTTCGCCAATTGGGCGTTTTTATGAGAAGGGACATTTTGTCTAAGCTAGCCAATAAGCAGTATCTCACTATTAATATATTGGAAGCGCCACTTTTGGCGCTATTTATGGCTTTTCTAGTCAGGTATTATTCTACAGCAGGAAAGGTAGAGAGTCATTATTCCTTCTTTGATAATGATAATATTCCGATCTATTTTTTCATGAGTATTATCGTGGCGTTGTTTATGGGCCTCACGGTAAGTGCCGAAGAAATATTCAGAGATCGTAAGATCTTGAAGCGTGAACGTTTTCTTAACCTGAGTAAAAGTAGTTACCTAGTTTCCAAAATATGTGTTTTATTTTTAATATCCATTATTCAAACCGGGTCATTCATTATCATCGGTAACACTATATTGGAGATCCAAGGGATGGGTATTCGCTACTGGATTATTCTTTTCAGTTGTTCAGCCTTCGCGAACATGCTGGGCCTCAACATATCCTCGTCTTTTAATTCTGCGGTAACTATTTATATTCTCATCCCCATTCTATTGATACCGCAGATCTTATTGAGTGGAGTAGTGATCAGCTTTGATAAATTTAATCCTTCAGTGAGCACAGTGGACGGTGTACCTCTGATGGGTGAAATTATGGCCTCCCGATGGGCCTTTGAAGCAGCCATGGTAACGCAATTTAAAGACAACCGGTATGAGCGCCAGTTTTATGATCTGGAACGTAAAATTGCTAACGCTGAATATAAGAGATTATACCATTTACCTAAAGTAGAAACAGAGCTGGCTTTTGCTTTTAATAATTTGAGCAGAAGATTATCTGCAGCAGTATCTCCGCAGATTGCACAGTCTCTTGCTATTGTTAGAAATGAGATACAAGATGAACTTGATGATGTAGGTCAGGATAAATTCGATAAAATAGACCGTTTGGTGATTGAGAAATTTGATTCGTCCACATATGTAGCCGCTAAGGAATTCTTGTCCACCATGAAAAGGGTACATGTAAATCGGCAGAATAATGCGCTGAATGCAAAAACCGCCATGATCGATTCACTTACCTCTACACCTGAACTTAGAGCGTCCTTTGATTCATTAAGAACTGTTTATCAAAACAATGCTATTCAAATGGCTCTGACCAATCGAACTTCTGTAATGCGGGTGATGGAGGCGGGAGATCGATTAATACAGAAAATTTACCCTATTTATTTTGACGATCATAGGCCTCAAAACATCTTTGATTTTCGATCTAAGTTCTTTGTTCCGGAGAAGCATTTTGCAGGTTCTTATATTGACACCCTGGTTTTTAACGTATGTATTATCTGGCTGATGAGTTTACTGCTTTACGTTACGCTGTATTACGATGGTTTGAGGAGGTTTATGCGATTATTCAGTTCAGGAAGACCCAAAAGACGCGCTAACAACTAGTCAATTTGGTTGTTCTTTTTTTGTCATGTTGAAAATTGCCTGGTGCGATATTTATGCACACCCACTACCGGATAATCATCGTTTTCCTATGAGTAAATATGAACTGCTTCCCAAGCAGTTACTTTTGGAGGGCACCGTAACTGAAGATAACTTTTTCGCTCCCGAGCCTGTGACAGAAGATCTTATCCTTGCCGCTCATGATGCAGTGTATTGGCAGAAACTCAGTAACCTGGCCTTAACTAAATCAGAAATTCGTAAAACCGGTTTTCCATTATCTCAACAGTTGGTAGATAGAGAAATAACCATAATGAATGGTACAACGCGTTGTGCAGACTTTGCATTGAAGTACGGGGTAGCCATGAACATTGCGGGTGGTACACATCATGCCTTCACGAACAGAGGGGAAGGTTTTTGCCTACTAAACGACATTGCTATCGCTAGTCACTATCTGCTCAGTTCCGGCCTTTCTAGGAAAATACTGGTAGTTGATTTAGACGTTCACCAGGGTAATGGAACGGCGGAAATATTTGAAAATGATCCCCGCGTGTTCACCTTCAGCATGCATGGTGCTAAAAACTACCCTATGCAAAAGGAGAACAGTGATTTAGACATAGCCCTGGAGGATGGTACTACAGATAAAATATACCTGAATCATTTAGAAAAGAACCTAGATACACTTCTTAATGAGGTGGAACCGGATTTCATATTCTTTCAATCCGGAGTTGATATTTTGGAGACGGATAAGTTAGGCCGGTTGAGTGTTACCCTAGAAGGTTGTAAACATCGGGATAGATTGGTTTTGGAACTCGCTCATGAGAATAAAATCCCCATCGTAGCATCAATGGGTGGAGGGTATTCTGAAGATATCAATATAATCGTAGAAGCCCATGCTAATACCTATCGTCAGGCCCAAGATATTTATTTTTAAGGGAATACGGTTCCAATAATGATCCCTAAGAAAGTGGTGAGGTACCGTTAATTAAATATTAACTTTCAGGTTTTTAATTTCATTTTTTGTTAACACCTTTTCGCATTTTTTACTGTGTATCTCGTGGTAATTTGCTAAACTAATTAACCACTAAAACACATGAAAAAAATTACTCTTGCCACAGGATTACTTGTTCTGTTGGGATTAACTCTGGTTAAGGCCCAGAGTGTTTTTATAAATGAGATACATTATGACAACGCCAGTACAGATACTAACGAAGGTGTAGAAATAGCAGGTTTGGCAGGTACTAACCTTGACGACTGGACGATAGTATTGTATAACGGTAATGGGGGAGTGACTTACTCCACTTTAAATCTCAGTGGTACGCTCGGCGATCAGCAAGGTGGGCTTGGGGTGGCTTTCTTTCCGGTCACGGGCCTTCAAAACGGATCACCGGATGGAATTGCATTGATCGATCCCGCCGATAATGTAGTTCAATTCCTAAGTTATGAGGGTAACTTTACGGCTACTAACGGACCAGCCAATGGTTTGACAAGCGAAGATATAGGCGTAGAAGAAAATGGTTCAACTCCGGTTGGTAATTCGCTACAGCTGGGAGGCATAGGTTCTATGTATTCTGATTTTATCTGGCAGGCCGAACAGCCTAATTCCTACAATTCGGTGAATACGAATCAGGTTTTTGGAACCGGTTCAGCGGCAGCCCCTCTGATCAATGAGTTTGTTTTTAATCATACCGGCGCTGATAACAACGAATTTGTTGAAATATTAGGCACCCCTAATACGGACTATAGTGATTACTCAATTATTGCAGTAGAGGGTGATGGTTCCGCATCAGGAACTATTGATCAGATCATTACGCTGGGTGTAACTGACGCCGAGGGCATCTGGACCACCGGCTATCTTTCCAATGCCTTTGAAAATGGAACCGTCACAGTCCTTCTAGTTCAAGACTTTTCAGGAGCTGAGGGAGATGATCTGGACACGAATAACGATGGTAGTTTCAATTTTCAACCCTGGACTTCTATTTCAGATGAAGTGGGAATAAATGATGGCGGCAGTTCTGATTTTAATTATGGGTCATCTACACTCGAACCGGGATTTGATGGAATAACCTTTACCGTTGGCGGGGCCTCTCGAATACCTAACGGTGTAGACAGTAATTCTCCATCTGATTGGGTTCGGAATGATTTCAGCGGAGCAGGTTTGGCCCTTTTTCCATCCGTGGTAGCTGATCCGGGAGAAGCGATTAATACACTAGGTCTTGAAAATGAGCTAGGTAAGGCCCCACTAGCACAAATCTTGATCAATGAAATAGATGCAGACACGCAAGGTAGTGATATGGCTGAGTTCGTCGAATTATATGATGGTGGAGTGGGAAATACACCCCTGGATGGATTAGTGGTGGTTTTCTTTAACGGTAGCAATGATGCGAGTTATAATGCCTTTGACTTAGATGGTTTCGCTACCAATGCTGAGGGTTACTTTGTTCTTGGGAATTCAGGAGTCGCAAACGTTGATATCATTTTTTCACCTAATGGCCTACAAAATGGGGCTGACGCTGTAGCCGTTTATGGAGCTAATGCTACCGACTTCCCCAATGGAACGGCGATTACCACCGATAACTTAATTGATGCTGTGGTATATGACACAAACGACAGCGATGATCCGGGTCTATTATCGTTATTAAACGTAGGTGAGGAGCAACTGAATGAAGATGTAAATGGTGAAAAGGATAACGAATCCTTAGGTAGGATTCCAAACGGTTTAGGAGGTACACGAAATACGTCAGCTTATATTGCTCTTAATCCTACACCAGGAACAGAAAACGGAGCTATGGTAGTTGCTGATCTAGTGACAGTTGCACAGGCCAGAGAGATGGCCGTAGATGCTTTAGTTACTGTAAGGGGGGTAGTCACGGTGGCTGGTGAGTTTGGTGGTCCTGCGTTCATTCAAGACGAAACCGGTGGTATCGCGGTTTTTGATGCTCAGCTTCATGCTGATCCAACTTTTCAAATAGGCGACTCTGTAGAGATAACTGCTGTCCGAGCAGTGTTTAACGATCAGGTACAACTGACTGGAATAACCAACCTATTGGATCTGGGCCTAGCAAACAAAGCAATTAGCCCAAAGACCGTAACACTCAGCGAATTAGGTAATTTCCCAGGGCAACTTGTAACTGTTGCAAATGTATCATTTCCTAATCCTGGAGATCTCTTATTCGGAAACGCCAATTATGATTTGACGGATGCTAGCGGTACCGGTCAGCTAAGGTTCGATAATCAGGTTACCAGTTTGGTAGGCAAAGCGCAACCAGTCACCTGCAGTACCATTACCGGAGTGGTGGGCAGGTTTAGATCAACTTTCCAATTATTGTCTCGGTCTGCAGCTGATCTACCTTGCGCGGAAGAATTTGTCCCTACCGGTAATGACCTAAGCACACCTAGGTCAGAAACTTTCGATATAGTAACCTGGAATATTGAGTGGTTTGGCGATGAAAATAACTCACCAGCTTCTGGTGATCCAAACAGTGATGAGATACAAAGGGATAGCGTTAGAGCGATTTTATTGGCTCTGGAGGCGGATGTTATTGCCGTACAAGAGATAACAGATACTACATTGTTTGCTGAGTTAGTAGCGGCGTTGCCCGGATATGATTTCTTTCTCTCCGATTTCGTATCCCGACCAGACGCAGCAGGAGAAAAGCAGCGAGTAGGTTTTATTTACAATATCAATACCGTAGCGCCTGACTTTTCTGCTTCTAAAGCCCTATTAGCTTCTATTCATCCCCTATATAATGGCGGAGATGATAGCGCCTTAATAGGTTATCCGAGTACTACAGATCGTTTTTATGCCAGTGGACGCTTGCCTTATCTTTTTGTAGTAGATGTCACTGTTAACGGTGTTACCAAGAGGCTAGATATCGTAAACCTGCATGCTCGGGCAAACAGCGGCAGTGATGCCCAAAACCGGTACGATATGAGAAAGTATGATGTAGAAGTCTTGAAGGATACTTTAGATACTTATTTTAACGATGCAAACCTTATTCTGCTGGGTGATTACAATGATGATGTAGATTTTACGGTAGCTGATATTCCCTCTACACTCACTTCTTATGAGGTATTTGTAAATGATACTGCCCATTATGACCCGGTCACTATTTCCTTGAGCGAAGCTGGATTCAGATCGTTCGTATCTCGCGAAAATGTCATTGATCATATCACCATATCCAACGAGCTATTTGTTTCCTATCTAGACGGCTCATCGCGAGTAGGATACGAGTTTTATGACAGCGATTACAGCAGTACGGCATCAGATCATTTACCAGTTTCTGCCCGATTACTTTTTCAACCCGAGGTTACTTTTAACACCAGTGAGGCTGTAGAAGTTGTTTCTTTTAACCAAGGGAAAAGGCGTGGTGGGAAGTCCGTGGTTTGGTGGAGAAGCATTCCGGAGAAAGCCCTGGGGCAGCCATTGGAAAATTATTATTTTAATTTTGTCAGCCTTGGTTTTGGCGGTGATATTACGCTGAGATTAGAACCTAAGTTATATGATTTGGACGGTAATGATTTTGCGGTTTTTGAGAGTACGTTTGGTCCGTTAAATATCCCGTGCGGGTGGTATCCTGAAAAGGCTGAAGTTTTCGTTTCCAGTGATGGTGTTGATTTTATTTCCGTAGGGCAGACCTGTTTGAATGGAGAGTTTGATATTTCTTCCACGGGTTTAACCTCCATTGAGTTTATAAAAGTGGTGGACGTTTCCAATGCCAAAAACTTTTTTAGAAATGCGGATGGATATGATCTGGACGGTATTTGGCCGATTAATCCTGTAGGCACCTTAAATGGACGAAACGCAACACTTCTGAAAGATCATCAAAATTTTGCGCCAAATGAAGAAGGAGAGATAGCCATAGTGGCTTATCCTAATCCTTTCAATGATATTTTGACCTTGAATATGGTTTTGGAAGATGATAATTCAAGAGAAATTAAATTTTACAATGCGTTAGGGGTGGAGGTAGCTGGCCGCTCTGTTGCTGGCGATCAAGCTATTATAAATACTAGCCTCGATCTAGAAGTGCTACCGAGTGGGCTTTATTTTATGAAGGTGATCGGGGTAAATGGTCAGGTAGAGCAGCGTATGAAACTCATTAAGAGGTAAAAAAGATGAATACAGAGTGACCCATTTAGTAATCTTCGGTTACCCTTAAGAGTCAAGTTAATTCAAAGGGGCTACAGTTAATTGGTAGTCCCTTTTTTCATTCATCAGCTATTACCTTTCGGTAGTAGTACCTGACCTTAATTAACGTGAGCTCGATATAAAATCCGACCTACCGCGTCATTGCGGAATTTTTCTTCTAATCTTTTATTTAAAAGGAAGAAAAATATCCGCAATCCCCCGGGCCAGTATTATGAGATACATGATAAAATCATCTCTTCTGAAAACTAGAGCTGATTTTCTGGTATGACCACCAGAAATTAAATCGAACTCACCTTAATTAAGCACAGCTTCTTCTGCGTAAGCCGACTTTTTTACTTTATCCAGATGATAGCTATCTACTTCAGCAATAGCCCTTAGATTAAGTTTGTGAAATAACCCATGCTCTTCACAAGTGGCTACGAGAGTAACATCTTTGGAAAACAACACCACAAAATAGAAGTGAATAAGCACTTCTTGCTCTGTGAAGTGTGATTTCAATATGTTAAAATAGAATTTAGGATCGTGGCTTTTAGTCTGGATCAGCAGAACCAGCGTTCTGTAATTTTCAAGATAGTGCTGAAAAGTATTTTTGTACCCTTCGTAAACGGTTCTAAAACACATTTCAAAAGACTCATCATTCGGTGACACGTTACCACCGTCTTGTTTTCTGCGTTTTTTTAAGGCGTTGATTTCTTTTTTGAAATCCCGATAAAGAGAATCAAAGGCATTAAGTGCTCTACCATTTGTACCGGTAACCGTACTCCTAATATTATTCGCCGCATTGATGTGAAAATTAAGTAACTGAAAGAAAGTATTTTCAAATTGCTGGATGGCTATAGTAGCGGACTGGTGCTCCATGATCTTTCTACTTTCTTTTAGCTCCTCGCGCTGTAGTACCAGCTCACGTTTCTGATAGATCAATGCAAGAAAAAACAGGATAACTCCCGCTAAAGCCCAGATGGAACCCACAGTACCTCCCAGAAATTCTCCTGCGGTACCTAGTAAGTCCACATTAGTCCAAAAAACAGGGTCTTTTTTCCAGAGCGCATAAAAAAAGAGATAGGCTAAGCCCAAACCGGAACCGATGGCTACTACAGCTCCAATGGCTAAAATATTGGCCAATAAAGCACTAAAACTTACACGAACAGATTTCATAGAATAAAGGTATCAGGGACTGTATACTATATTGTATGGCTTTCCTGTTATGGCATATCACGCCGATGGATAAACATATTTTCAGATAAAAGGACTTGATCCTAACTTTAGTTTGAGTTCTTCATATGGAATTGTAAATTCAATATGTGGCGAAAGAAACCAAATTTGTACAAGTAGAAAAAAGAAAACTTGAGTTATCCAACTTAACCAAAACCCTATTTCCGGATCCAGAAATTACAAAAGCTGAGATTATCCAATACTATTTATCTCTTGCCCCAACTATTCTTACACATATAAAAGGCCGTGCGCTCTCATTAGTTAGATATCCGGAGGGAATTTCAGGCGAGGCTTTTTTTCAAAAAAATAAACCGGATTGGGCCCCGGAGTGGTTGGAGCATGTTAAGCTGGGAGAAGAGAAACAGAAAGATTATATGATGGCATCCGAAACTGCGTCTTTGGTATGGTTAGCCAATCTAGCGTGTGTGGAGTTCCATCAGATGCATAGTAAGCGGCCTAGTTTTGGTTTCCCGGATTACATCGTTTACGACTTAGACCCACCTGAAAATTATGATTTTGAACATCTAGTTAGCTTGGCTATAAACCTGAAAAATCACCTCGAAGGTTATGGATATTCAGTTTTTGTAAAAACCACCGGAGGCAAAGGCTTGCACGTACTTACGCCTATTCTTCCCAGCTACACTTTCAATATAGCCTTTGAGGCCGCAAGAGACATTGCGCGTCCTTTTGTACAGAAGATGCGTGAAACTACTTTACATCTCAAGAAAGAAGCGCGTAAAGGAAGAGTACTAATTGATATATATAGAAACAGGAGTGGGCAGACCATTATAGCTCCATACAGCCTTAGAGGTTCCCATCAAGCGCCGGTGTCTATGCCGTTAACGTGGGAAGCCTTAAAAGATGCTACTAATCCAAGAAAGTATACCATTCGAAATAGTGTAAAAAAAGTTATGTCAGAAGGTGATGCCTGGGACGGCTTCGCCTCCTATGCTGTGAAACTTCATACGGAGCGATCAACTCAAGTGCCTGTTAATCTTACAAAAAATCCAAAGCGCAAAAGCACTAAACCGTTAGAGGAGTACGAAAGTAAAAGAAACTTCCAGAAAACCCCAGAGCCTACAAGCTTATTTGAGGGTGGTGATGATACCAGATTCGTTGTACACCGGCATCACGCTTCGCATCTGCATTATGACCTTCGGTTAGAAGAAGGCGGTGTATTAAAATCTTGGGCAGTTCCACGTGGATTACCTCCTAAACCTGGCATAAAGAGACTTGCAGTAGCCACAGAAAATCACCCCATGAAGTACATAAATTTTGAGGGAGACATTCCTAAGGGCGAATATGGAGGTGGTAAAATGTGGATTTATGCCAATGGGAAATATGCAATTACCAAAAGGAAAAAGGACGGTTTTTATTTTACACTCAGCAGCAAACAGATCAGCGGAGAATTCAGAATACATCAAATGCAGGACAAAGAATGGCTGCTAGAGCGCGTAGATTATCCGCAGATTGATTTTTCTACCACTATGGTTGAGCCAATGCTCGCTGGCAGTGCAAAACAGGTTCCTCTGGGTGACCAGTATTCTTACGAGATGAAATGGGACGGCATTCGGGTGTTAGTGGCTATTGACGAAGGAGAGATTAATATCTACAGCCGAAACCATAAAAATCTTAACAGGCAATTTCCTGAGCTTCTGGTACGTGATAAGGCCTTCAGAGCCAATTCCGGTCTATTTGACGGAGAGATAGTGTGTTTTGACCATGAAGGTAAACCGGATTTTAAATCAGTGATTCATAGAATGAAGCGCAGTTCCGAATTAGAAATTAACCGCGCTAGGGTTAAATATCCTGCATTTTGCTACCTCTTTGACTGCTTGTATTTAGATGGTAGAGCGCTGACCAATGAACCTCTTTGGCGGAGAAGAGAGTGGCTTAATGATTCTGTACGAAAAGAGACCCCGTACCGTGTAAGTCGTCCTATTGTTGATGGACCAGAGTTTTTCGATGCTGTGAAGGAAAAAGGTTTGGAAGGGATCATGGCCAAAGACGTAAACGGCAAATATTATCCGGGAAAACGGAGTGATAACTGGATTAAAGTAAAGATAAGAAACACGGCAGATGCTTACATTATAGGTTATACGAAAGGGTCTGGAAACCGGGAAGATACCTTTGGGGCATTGCATCTGGCTAGCTTAGTAAAAGGAAAAACGGTATACAGGGGAAAAGTAGGCACTGGTTTTACAGATAAAAACCTTAAAGAAATATGGGCGCTTTTAAAGCACATTTCCACTATTCCAAAGCCGATCCAGGAATCCGTAATTGAGGAGAAAAAGTCAAAATGGATTGAGGCTCAGCTGCGCTGTAGCATTGAATATGCTTCTATTACTCCGAATAACACTTATCGAGAACCTGTGTTTGTACGGCTTAAGGGAAATATCACTAATTGATTTTTATCCATATTGCATTGGTTTTTAGATAGTTAAATAGCTATATTCAAACTGATTAATTAATTTTTGAGTAGTCATTTTATTTTTTTAAGTAAATAACTTTAAGCATGCGCGCTATCTGGAAAGGTCATATCCGGTTCTCACTAGTAACCATTCCCATCAGAATTTATAATGCTATTGATGCTTCCCAAACCATTCGGTTTAATCAACTTTCAAAGGAAACTAAGAATCCTGTGAAATATGTAAAACAAGACAAAGTGACGAATGATGTTTTAAAAGCGGAGGATATCGTTAAAGGATACCAATATGAACCGGGACAATACGTTATTATAGAAGAGACAGATTTTGAAAAGATAAAATTAAAGAGCACTAAAGTAATTGATATAGAAGGTTTTGTGAATGCCGAGGAGGTGCATCCCACTCTTTATGACTCCCCTTATTTTATTGGCCCTGATGGCGATTTGGCGGCTAGGACTTACGCGCTGTTGATGCAAACATTAAAAGAAAGTGGCAAGGTAGGAGTAGGCCGATTAGTGCTTCGGGAAAAAGAAAATACTATTCTTTTAACGCCTCACGAGAATGGCCTTTTGTTTTATAAGCTCCGCAACCCGAAGGAGATACGCGCTATGGCGGACGTTCCAAAAATAGAAGACGTAGGAGAGGCAGAGAAAGAGCAGCTGGCCTTAGCACAAACACTGGTAGGGTCTATGACTAAATCTTTTGATGAAATCGACATGACAGATAACTATCATGAAGCGTTAAAAGAAGTGATTATGGCTAAGATTGAGGGTAAGGAAGTAGTTTCATTTGTGGAAGAAGAACCTGAAGTCGTAGATATCATGACTGCGCTACAAGAAAGCATAGATAAAGCTAAGTCTGAGAAAAAGCCAATGAAAAGAAGCAAAGGGAAAACAAAGGACTCAGAATCTGAAAGTAGAACTTCTAAAAAGGCAGGATAAGTGCTTAACTTTAATCAATGGGAAAGATTGTTAATTTTCCGATAACCCGCGCAAATAGATTAGGTTTTAGCAAAGCCAAGAGAAGAAAAAGAATAGATCTTGAAAAATTAGGACAGCTAAACCTATTTGCTCAAGAAGATAGAACCAAAACAATCCGTATTGCTGAGCTAAAAACTCCGTTTAATCAAGCGCTGGCATTCGACGAGCGGGGGGAATATAACCAGGCAAAAGATTTTTATCTAAAGGCAATAACACAGAATGACAGTAGAGCAGATGCCTATTGTAATCTAGGGATATTAGCTTCTAAAGAAGAAAGCTTTAGTGCGGCAATAGATTATTTCTCCAAGTGCTTGGCGCAAGAGCCAAGGCACTTTACCTGCCATTATAATTTGGCCAACGTCTACTCAGAAATAGGTAATTTGTCTCTGGCTAAAGTCCATTATGAAGTTTGCATAAGTATTTCTCCCGATTTCAGTAACTCTTACTATAACCTGGGCCTGGTATTGGCGCTGAGCGATGATTATCACAATGCCATGCATTCTTTCAACAAATACAAAAAATTAGCACCAGATGAGGATCATTTAGGTGTAGATAAGTTATTAAACAGTCTTCAAAAAACGCTTATTGAAAAAGCTCAATAATTATGGAATCTATCTCTGAATTAGCACTTAAAGGACATTTTGAAAAGCTAAAAGCTCAAACTAATAGTGCCAGCCTGGAAAAGCAGCCGCTCTCGCTCTTGATGAAGGCACTCTCTTATCTGGAAAAGGTGAATGACAAAGGCTTACTTGATCGAGAGGGTGAGTTGCTCATAAATCAGCTAAGAGCTTATTCTAGCGAAGAATCTTTTTTCAAGGCCAAGCCGATGCAACGGGCCGGGAGTAAAAGTAAGACGAAAACGGCTCACAAAGATTCACGAAATAAGGCCGTTTAAACGTCTATTCTGGCCTGGGTAGGATTACCTTAAATACACTACCTGTGTTCAGCTCCGAATGTACGGTTACTGATCCATTTAGCTTGGCTACAGTATCTCTTACAATGTAGAGCCCAAGCCCGGAACCTTCTGAATGATCAGAAGCTCTAAAAAACATATCAAACACTTTTTCAACATGTTGTGGTTCTATGCCATGGCCATTATCAACTACCTCTATGGTGTAATGATCTGCGTTTTGGTTAGATCTAATGGTAATGGTAGGATGCTCCTGCTTATAGTTATGATATTTAATGGCGTTGATGATTAAATTACTCATTACTATTTTCAATCGCTCTTCATCAGAGGTGATGATTTGAGCTTCATCAAAATCTTTAATAAGCTCTACTTTATCTCTGTTATCATAAAAACGAAGCTCCTCCATCACTTCCTCTACAAGGTCTTTCAGTACAATTTCGGAGAGTTCCAGGTCTTTTTTGGCATTCGTAGAATACTCCATAATACTCTTGATGAAGTCTTCCAGTTTCAAAACACTTTGCTCCATCATGGTAAGGTAAGTAAGCTGATTTGTGGAGGGGTTATCTTTTTTAGCCACTATCACTAATCCACGGATGGACTTCAAAGGTGCCACTAAATCATGTGAGGAGCGATATACAAAATTATCGAGCTCTGTGTTTGTGACGATCAGTTCTTCATTAGCCGATTTAAGCTGCTCCCTCTGCAGCACCAGTTCTTTGGTTCTATTTTCTATAATAGATTCTAATCGTCTGTTCAGCTTTTTTAATCTTATGGTGCGATAACGCAATCCAAAAAATATCAGGACGGACAGTACAGCAACGCCGAAGAGATAGGTCCAAATGTTTTTATACCAGAGTGTAGGTACACCAAAAGTGTAGATCACTTCTTGTGTTTCTTTGCCACCATCCACTCTCGCCTTGACATGAAATTTATAAATACCACCGTCCAGATTGGTGTATTCTTTTTCTACATGGTCAGTCCAGGGTAGCCAATCTTTTTCGAACCCTTCCAGGTAGTAGGAATACTCTAAATCGGATTGGTCATAGCCTGGCGTGGCAAATTCAAACTGTATAGACCTGGAGTTAACGGTATCTGATGTATTGAGTAGGGCTTTAGTGAGAATGGTTTTTGGTTCGAATTCTAAGGCATTGTAGCTCAAGTCCCAGTCGAGGTAGCTAATTCCATAGAGGGAAGAAACCCATAGGTTGCCGCGGATATCCTGAAACATAGATCGAAGTTGATTTGAGGGTAATCCGTTATCTTCATTTACTAATCCTTCAATTTTAGTATCCAGCGCGTCGAATAGCGTTTTTATTTTGTCAGTGGAGCTGGAAGAAGGTGCATTTTCGCCCAGCCCTTTTTGTACCTTACCTTCAAAATCCAGGAATATCAAACCTGAGGATCGGGTGGTGATCGCATATGAGCTATCTCGCCAAACTACCACATCTGCTATTCCGTCACTTTTAAGGAGCTCATCTATTTCAGTATTCCAGTGTACCACCTTACTAGTGTCATTTTGATAGGTGTAGAGACCATTGAATGAAGTGACGAGTAAATGTCTTTGGAGCGAATCGGTGGCTAATGGCAGTGCTTTAAATACGGCATCTTCATCAAATTGAAAATCTGTATTAAAGATCTGCATAGATGAATCAGTTATTTGGGCCAGGCCCTTACCGTAAATTGAGGCGAATGGTCTTTCATTGATCAGAAATAAATAGACATCGTCACGCTCATCGTAAACCTGAATAGACTTTCCGTCATATTTTAGAATTTTTTCCCGGCATTCGAAATAAACGCTATGATCCGTGGTGACTATATTCCATATTTCAGATAGCTGCCCAATACTTGTTTTTTTTAGTGAGTGATACTGGTAAGATTCGGTATCCGCAATCTTTTCTATATAGCCGAATTCATTGTAACCACCTACGTAGATCTTCGTGGTATCACCTTTAAGTTGTGCTAAGGAATGTACAGAAGAATAATTATCGATAGGTATCAACTTCCAAAGGCTGCCGTCATACTGTAAAATGCCATTTTCATTGGCAAAATACCAGATGCCATTAGCGGCTTCAAATCCAAAGTAATTATTTGGAGAGGCTTTGTAAACGTTGGGGCCAAAGTTATTGATCTTAAACCCTTGGGAAAAAAGGGTATGAACAAAGGCAAAATAGATAAGAAGAAAGCCTACAAGTCTTATATGCACCCTAAAATGTATTAAGGACAAAATAAATGCTACTGTTTTACAAATAAACTAACAATTTATCCAACTATATAGCATTGTAACCTACGCATATCTTTACTTCATTTCAAGAAAAAGAGTATTTTCCTTCCTTTAGCGCCTATTCTAATCTGTTTGCCATCCGCTCATTTTAGAAAACCATGGAGAATTCCGTTCCTTTTCCTAATTCAGTAAAAACAATAAGATCGCCTTTATGCGCTCTCATAATTTGTTTTGAAAGGCTCAGCCCAATGCCCGAGCCTTCTTTCTTTGTCGTATAAAAGGGCACGAAAATTTGATCTAGCGTTTCCTGATCAATACCTGCTCCATTATCTAATACACTAAGCACTGTTCTACCTTTATCCACCTTTGTGCGTATCACGATTTTACCAGCTGACCCTGCATTTAATGCTTCTTTTGCGTTTTTAACCAGGTTGATCAGTACTTGCTCTATCAATTCCGGGTCGATCTGTAGCTCTGCCTTAGTAGTTTGATTAAGGAGTTCTATACCTGACTTTTTTATATCGGTCTGCAGTAGTACAACTACGTCATCTGTAAGCTGTTTTAAATCTACTTTTTCGAATTTAGGTTGTGGAATTTTGGCCAGCTCTCCGTAGGCATTTACAAAGCTTACTAATCCTTTACTTCTTTTCTGCACAGTTTTAATGCCTATTTTCAGATCCTCTAAGTCTTCTTGATCTAATGTGGATAGGTCTCTTAATTCTCCATTATCTTCTGTAATCATCTGGTTAACCACTTCAGTGAGCGTGGAGATGGGAATAGCGGAATTTTTAATCTCGTGCGTTAATACCCGGATTAACTTTTGCCAGGATTCAAGCTCTTGCTCTTCTAGTTCCGCCTTAATGTTTTGGAATGAAACCAGTTTATAAAGTCCTTCATCTAACTTCAGCTCTTTAGCTATAATGGAGAGGCTAAGAAGTTGATTATTCATTACTATTTTCAATAATTTACGTTCTCCACTCTTTAGGTTCAATACACAATCCCCTAACTCTTTATCGATTTTCTTAATGGCCTTTGCGCTCTTTAAGTAAGGTTTTTGAAAAAGTTCTTTAGCTGCATCATTCATTAATGTTATCTCCAAGTCACTTTCCCGGAAACCGACCAGTGGAATACCAGAATGCTCCACTACTGCCTGTAAGAAATGGTAATTCGATTCTTTTTCCCTCCTTAGTTTCTGGAATTCGTCCGTAATGGTGGTGTAAGCATAGTGTAATTCAAAATCATTTTTATCCAGGGCTTTTAATGAATAGGTATTTGAGAAATCGTTTTGCTGTATGGCTAAAAGAAAATTACTCAGTTCGCGCTTAGAGCGCTCGGTTAATTTGATCAAGTCAAAAAGGGTAATCAGCATAAATAAAAACAACCAGATGGAAACTAACCAAAAATAGGTCTGGGTAAGTACATACATGCCTGCATACCCTAAAGCTAAAGTGAGTGCCAATCGGAATAGAATATTGGCCCGAAATGATTTTATAAGCATGGGTTCACCTAATAATTTTTTAGTATTGGTTAAAATTGCATGAAACCAACGTTATAATATCATGAATCGAAACATTTCACTCGTTAGTTCAATAGCAGTATTATTATTTTTCACGGCCTGTTCTTCTGGTACTAATAACAATGAAGCAGTAGTAGAATCAGAAACACAGACGGCGGTAGATCAGGAGATAATAGGAGAGGAAGTAGCTTACAGTACAGATTCTACAACGATGAACGGATATTTTGCCTTCGATAAGAACGCGGAGGGAAAGCGACCTGGTGTTTTGGTCATCCACGAATGGTGGGGTCATAATGAATATACCAGACAAAGAGCGGAAATGTTAGCAGAATTAGGCTACGTAGCACTGGCTGTAGATATGTACGGTGATGGAAAAGTGGCTGACCATCCTGAAGATGCCCAGAAGTTCATGATGTCTGTAATGTCCAATATTAATGAGGGGGAGGCCCGGTTTAACAAGGCGTTGGAGTTACTGAAAGCACGAGAAAATGTTGATCCTGATAAAATTGGTGTAATTGGCTATTGTTTTGGTGGTAGTGTGGCTTTAACTATGGCCAATGCCGGAGCGGATATAGATGCTGTAGCAGCGTTCCACAGTGGAATTCAACTACCCATTATGCCTCAAGAAGGAATAAAAGCTAAAATCTTAGTATGCAATGGAGCCGCCGATCCTTTTATCACTGAGGAGTCGGTTGTGAATTTTAAAACTCAAATGGATAGTGTCGGTGCAGATTATCAATATATAGCCTATGAAGGTGCCAAGCACGCTTTTACGAATAAAGGTGCAGACTCTTTAGGAGCTAAGTTTGGTATGCCACTGGCTTATGATGCCAACGCTGATGAGGAGTCTTGGGAAGCCATGAAAAGGCTGTTTGAGGAGGTTTTTTAGATTATAACTCTGATAAGGGTTTGGTTTATGTAGCTGTACTAAATATGGGGAGGCTTACAATAGGATCGGATCGCGCTATCAGATCGGAACTTCTCTAAAGGCACACGGCCACGTAGCAGAAAATCTAGACCTGAGGTTTGGTATACTCTTTTGACTTATTTAGGGCACCCTTGATTATTATAACACCTTGATATTTAGACAGTTATTGTAATAAATGGAAGGAATAAACCCCGAAATGGGCTGATAATAGCTTTTTTCGGGGTTTTTGATTTGTTAAATTGAAGTGCGACCAACAATTAACA
>JBCCSU010000005.1:0-46331 GCA_039199635.1 Bacteroidota bacterium
CGATTACCGTGATGATTTGAACTCCTCCAAAACTAGAATTCATAGGGTGATCATCAAATATGGCCGCGACTTTATAATCCTTGTTGCCGCTGGTCATAAAATGAGTCAGCGTTTTACCAAGTGCGTCCCCTTGAGGAAAGTACTTTTCTACCACGGTAGAGCTGATGATAATGTTAGATTTATCTTTTAAGGCGTTAACATCTCCTTCCTTAATATCGAAATAAAAGAAATCAAAAAAATTAGGGTCTACAAAGGTGAAATTTTCATTAAAGAGTTCATCGGCTACTTTAAAATTTCCACCACTTGGTATATAACGAAGAACGTCCGAGATATCTCCTACATTATCTTTAACGGCAGCGCTTAAGGGTAAAGGTGATATACCGTAAACCTGCTTTCTATTTTGGTAAACACGTTCGCCATCAATCCTGTAAATGTTTTCTGTGTTAATTTGATTACTATCAAAATTGATGTTGAAATCATAATTCAGGTAAGCCACTATCGAGCAAGCTATAGCTAAACCCATCCCGATAATATTGACCAATACAAATACTTTACTCTTCCAGAGACTTCGGAAAGTAATCTTCAGATAATTTTTTAACATGTGTTGTTATTTTGACCTAAGAAAATAGTGTTATATAGTTTAGACTACAACTCCCATGGTGAGGTTGCACTAAACTTGAATTTATTCTGCTCTTAATGTTAAAACCGGATTTATGGATGCCGCATTGTAGATTCTCAATCCTACCGTTATCAGGGATATGGTAAAAACAAGTAAGGTTCCTGAGATAAAAGTGAGAAGATTAGCTTTTTGGTAATACTCCCAGATACTACCCATTAACAAGTCTAGCGTAAAATAACTTACCAGTGAACCTCCTATAGCGGCCAACAGTAGGATTAAAGCAAACTGCTGGTTGAGCTTTTTAGCGATATTGGTGATAGAAGCGCCTAATACTTTGCGCACCCCTATTTCTTTAGTCCGTTTAATGATATTAAGACTTACCATGGCAAATAATCCACTAGCAGAAAGTAAAGTGGCTATAATACCTAGAAAACCGAAGAGAATAAGAATATTATTATTCACAAGAGTCGATTCAGCCAGATTTGCGTCCATATATTCACCAAAGTATATCCGGTTCGGAAAAACTTCTTTCCATTTGGACTCCATGTACTCATTCACTTCCTTTAAATCTTTATTAGCAGCCTTGACCAATATTCTGGAGTAATCTTCTTTTTTGTTTAACCGGAACATAGTAGGCTCTAGCTCACCCCACAATGCATTTGTATATAGATCTCCGACCGTACCTACTACATAAAGCTGAGTAGTATCTAACCAAACTACTCTTTTACCAATAGCTTCTTCTTTGGTCCATCCAAACTCTTTCAAAAAAGTGCTATTTACGATGATCGATTCATTGATATCTGTACGGGAGTCCTCTTTAAAGTTTCTACCGTTGACAAGCTGAATGTCCATCATATCAAAATAATCATGAGCTACTTCAAATATGGTAACGTCACGCATGATGTCCTTATGCTTGATAGGATCACCGTATGCTGAAGACATGATATGATGCTTGGTACCCGTTACCGTTTTAATTTTGGGATTATCAACTAATTCTTTTTTTAAAGCCTCAAACTCATCCTCACCGCTGATATAGCTGAAAATGATATTATCAGTAGTAAATCCAAGGTCAAAATTCTTTTGGTATTGAGCATTCTGCACAAAACCTACCGCCATTACGATAGCATTAACTGTTATTAGGAACTGTAACCATAGTAAGACTTTAGTCACCCAGTTATTACCGCCAAACTTGAAAGTACCCTTAAGAATACTCGTAGCTTGGAATTTAGACACATACAGCGCAGGGTAAATTCCAGCTAGAATTCCCGCTAATAGTAGCAGTGAGAACATAAAGGATAAGAAACCAATATTACTCAGATAATTTAGGTCTAATGACAGAAAGTCCCACATGTTATTATAGGCAGGTACCAGCAACTCAGCGAGCAGAATGGCTACTATTCCTGATAAGAAACACAGAAAGAGGTTTTCTAATAAAAACTGGATGATAAGTTCTTTTCTTTTACTACCCATCACCTTTCTAATTCCAATCTCCTTAAGCCTACGGCTAGACATAGCAATAGAAGTATTCGTAAAATTAAAAATAGCGATAAGTAAAAGTAGCCCGGACATAATAGCGGGTGATATAGCTGCGGCTGAAGGCAAACTACTTCTAAACCTGTGATTATAGACGTTTTCGCGCACTGCTCTTACCGCCATACCTTGCAGTGGATCCAAGTAAAACTTTGAAACTTGATAATCTTCCTTAGCCTTATTTTGAGGTTCTTTGTATTGCTGTAGTTCGGCTTCTACCGCTGGAATATCATTAGGATTTTGGATTTCCAAAAATAAAGTAGTCCAGAAACGCCAGTTATTCTCATCTACCGAAGGGTTTAAGTCCAGGTAGTTATCGAAATGTGTTACTGCATCAAATTGAAAACTAGAGTTGTGAGGCATTTTTTCAAAAACCCCAGCCACAATGTATTCACGTGTTCCGCTATCCAGTACATTAGTTATTTGCTCACCTAGCGCATCTTCCTGACCGAAATACTTGATTGCCAGTTCATTACTAATAAATATCCTTGATTTATCTTCAAAATCAATAGAAGTTCCCGATTCCAGCGGAAAAGTAAAAAGATCCAAAAAACCTTCATCGGCGTAGCTAATATCTGCATTAAACAGGTCCTCACCTATTCTAAAATTACCATCCTGAGGAATATATCTGATTGCGCTCCCAACCCCAGCCATTTTATTCCGAATAAGATCACCCATAGGTAAGGGAGATATTCCATTTTTCGTTTGATAATCCTGAAATTCACGTGTGAAGTTTACCCGGTATATTTTAGCAGCATTTTCATGCTGAGCATCATAGCTGTTATTGTAATCATAGTTCAAATAAGCAATAATGCACATGGAAAGGGATATCCCCATCCCTAATACGTTGATCAGCACAAAGGTTTGACTTTTAGCCAGGCTTCTGATTGTTATCTTAATGTAGTTTTTGAGCATAGAGGTGAAGTTGTGATTGAGGTATAGCCTTAAGGACTGAAAATCAGCGCTAAAGGTTACGTTTGGTGCTAAGTATTTTCAAGTACCTTGTATTACACAGTAAGGAGATTAAAAAAATATCGCCCTGGCCAGGGCGATATTTAATATGTTGTTAAATATGGAATTGCTCCTTGATGTTTTCGGTTACCACCTTACCATCAAATAAGTTGATAATTCTATGTGCATAGTTTGCATCATATGGTGAGTGAGTTACCATAATAATGGTAGTACCTTCTTCATTTAATTCGGCTAACAGCTTCATTACTTCTTCACCATTTGCAGAATCCAAGTTACCTGTAGGCTCATCGGCCAATATTACGTTAGGCTTAGCTACAATAGCTCTTGCTATAGCTACCCTTTGCTGCTGACCCCCAGATAACTGCTGAGGGAAGTGATTTCTTCGATGCATGATGTTCATACGCTCAAGCACTTCTTCAACACGCTGCTTTCTTTCAGCAGAAGGTACCTTTAAGTACAAAAGCGGCAGTTCTACGTTTTCAAATACTGTGAGTTCATCAATTAAGTTAAAACTCTGGAATACGAATCCGATGGACCCTTTTCTTAACTGTGCTCTCTGACGCTCCGAGTAGCCAGATACTTCATGCTCTCCGAAATAATATTCACCATCAGTAGGGTTATCTAGTAAACCCAGGATATTAAGTAGAGTAGATTTACCGCAACCGGACGGACCCATAACTGCCACAAATTCACCTTCCTTAATTTCTACATTGATACTGTTTAGTGCAGTAGTTTCTACCTCGTCTGTCGTGTAAACTTTTTGTAAGTTTTTGATCTTGATCATGTGAGTGTTCTTTAATTGTTTGTAATTGAGTTTTTGACCTTATTTTAAAATTAATACTTCGTTATCTCCAAAATTATCATAAGAGGAAGTTATGACTTTGTCACCAGGTTCGAGGCCCTCCAGCACTTCAAAATGCTCGGTGTTTTTCCTTCCTAATCTAATATTTCTTTTTTCTGCTTTTGACCCATCTCCATTCACTACGAATACCCAGTTTCCACCAGTGTCTTTATAGAAACCACCTACGGGTAATAGTAATTCCTCTGAAGGTTGACCAAGCTCTATTCTCATTCGTAAGGACTGCCCGCGCCTAATACCAGCCGGTGTTTCCCCTACGAATTCCATGTCTACTTCAAATCGTCCATTGATAATATTAGGATAAATATAGGTAATGATCAACTGATACTGTTTATTATTGAATCTTGTAGTGGCTGATAGTCCCTTTGATATCTTTGGCAAATAAAGCTCATCTATCGGCACGCGTACTTTATAGCTACCTACTTTATCTACTTGCCCTAAGCGCTGTCCAGGGTTAACGGATTGTCCCTCAACTAACTGGGGTGTGGTAAGTTGGCCATCTATTGGAGACTTAATGTTCAAATTATCCAAAATCTGTCCAACACCAGCCAAACTTTCCGTCATGCGCCTTTCCGATTTATTGAATTGTTGCAATTGGCGTACACGGCTTATGGAATCATTTTTATAGCTTGTGTAGGTTATCTTTTTCCTTTTGAGGTTATATTCATAATCTGCTTTTATTTGCTCAAAATCCTGCTGCGAGACTAATTCTTTTTCAAAAAGCATCTTTTGCCT
Organism: Bacteroidota bacterium; assembly: GCA_039199635.1. Classification (GTDB taxonomy): domain Bacteria; phylum Bacteroidota; class Bacteroidia; order Cytophagales; family Cyclobacteriaceae; genus Fulvivirga. Next base: position 4,716 of record JBCCSU010000005.1, read on the forward strand.
ACGATACTGCGGCTCTAGCTTTTCTAGCTCGTTATCTATTAAAGCCAGTGTTTGCTGCTGCTGTAGATCGTTTTGCTCTAACTGAAGCTTGGTTCGTCTAATTTGATTAATACTTTCATTAAGGCTTGCTTCCTGACTAAGTACATTGAGTTCCCGGTTTAGGTTAGATAACTCCAGAATAAAATCACCTTTTTTGAGCATAGCACCGCTTTCTGCATGAACTTGTTTGATCGTACCTCCTTCAATAGCATCTAGATAGAAAGTAACACTAGGTTCTACCGTACCCGTTTGCGGGATAAATTCTAAAAACGCTCCACGCTTTACGTCAGCTATCGTAATCTTCTCTACCTCTACGTTCAGCTTACTTCTGCGGTCAGCAAATAAGAATTGATAACCCACAAATACGACAAGAAGCGTAATGCCTAGAATGGTACCTATCTTCTTAATCGTCCACTTTTTTTTCTTGATCTTTTTATCCATAGCGGAATAAACCTATTTATTTTGAGTTTTTGCTTTGAACACCCCATTGCCAACAAGTGTGCCAATTAGCTATGAGGCGGTTAAAACAGCTTTCATTTCATTTTAGGAGTCCGTTATCGTTCATTCATGAACGTAATCGTCCGCTGGCGAACATTTTATTCCTATATTCGTTCATCCAAAGGAAGTTACGGAAGCGAAAGCGTAAAATAATCGGACATAAACGCTTCTGAGAAGGCTTTTTAAAGATTTAAGCTCAAAACGGTACTAACTTTGTATTTCATCTCTCCGAAATCGGACAGTTATGGCAGAAAAAATTAAAACAGGAAAAATATTAATCGTTGATGATAATGAAGACCTCTTAAAGGCCGCCAAAATATTTCTGAAGCGCCATTTCGGACAGGTGGATCTCGAGAAAAATCCGGAAGTAATACCCGCCTTATTAAATAACGAGAGTTATGATGTAATTCTACTGGACATGAACTTTACTAAAGACGTGAGTAGTGGAAAAGAGGGGTATTACTGGTTGGAAAAAATTCTGGAAATAGATCCCTCAGCTGTAGTAGTCCTCATTACTGCGTACGGTGATGTTCAAATGGCTGTAAAAGCCATAAAAGCAGGAGCTACTGATTTTGTGCTGAAACCCTGGGAAAATGAAAAGCTTCTGGCTACTCTTTTTTCTGCCATGCGCTTGCGCGAGAGTAAGGTGGAAATAGAAACACTTAAAACCAAACAAAAAGTCATTAACCTTAAAATTAATGATCGTTATAATGATATCATTGGTCAGAGCCCGGCCATTCAAAAAGTGTTTGAGACTATAGATAGGGTGGCAGCTACTGATGCCAACGTATTAATTCTAGGTGAGAATGGTACAGGTAAAGAGTTAGTGGCGCGTGCTATACATAATAACTCTACCCGAAAAGATCAGGTATTTGTTAACGTGGACTTGGGCTCAGTTAGTGAAACTCTTTTTGAAAGCGAGCTATTCGGACATAAAAAAGGATCATTCACCGATGCCAAAGAAGACCGCCCTGGAAGATTCGAAATTGCTAATAGAGGAACCCTTTTCTTAGATGAAATAGGCAATTTATCCATGCCTCTGCAAGCTAAGCTGCTCACTGTTTTGCAAAACAGAAGGGTGAGTCGTGTGGGCTCCAATAAAGAAACGGAAATTGATATTCGCTTGGTTTGTGCTACTAACATGCCACTCTATGATATGGTAAAGGAGAATCGCTTCCGTCAAGATCTCTTATATAGAATTAATACCATTGAAATAGAATTACCTCCACTACGCAATCGTTTAGAAGATATACCCCTGTTAACCAATCATTTTTTAAAGCATTATGCTGAAAAGTATAAGAAAGAAGTAATTAAGATCAGTGAAGCAGCAATGGTACGATTACAAAAACACAGCTGGCCAGGTAATATCAGGGAAGTACAGCATTCCGTAGAGCGTGCAGTTATTATGAGTAATTCTCAAATTCTTCAGCCGGAAGATTTTAACTTTAATAGTCAACAACACAGCCAATCGGATTCGGAAAATCTGACTTTAGAACAATACAAACTGGAGGATGTAGAAAAGATCCTGATTAGAAAGGTATTGAAAAAATATAATGGGAATATTACCCAAGCAGCATCTGAATTAGGGCTAACCCGGTCTTCTTTGTACCGTAGGTTAGAGAAATATGGCCTTTAAAGATTTTCGTGTTCGTGTAGCCTTCCGTGTGGTACTGTTAGGTTTGGTCATGGCAGGACTTGTATGGTCTTTGACGGATCGATCCATGGCCCTCACATCGGTTTTATTTGCTTTACTTATTGTTCTACAGCTTTCAGAACTGTATCGTTTTATTGCACGCACCAACCGAAGGTTAACCTTATTCCTAGAATCTATAAAGTACTCAGACTTTGTAAGCGCCTTTTCAGCCGATAATGAATTAGGTAAAAGTTTCAAGGATCTGAACATAGCCTTTAATGATGTTTTAGAAGCTTTTAGAAAAGCACGCTCTGAGAAAGAAGAACATCTCCAATATTTGAATACGATCGTTGAGCACGTAAGCACTGGCCTTATTTCTTATGATTTAAACGGTCAGGTTCACCTTATTAACCCTATAGCTAAACGATTTTTAAAGGTTGATAATCTGAGAAATATCGAAGAGTTAATCGAAACACAGTCCCGCCTCTATAAAATATTGTTTGACTTACCTGCCGGCAAAAGTGAATTATACAGAATAGAGGGTGATATTCAGCTTTCAGTAAATGCTACAGATATTGTTCTTCGCGGAAAGCAAATGAAACTAGTGGCTTTGCAAAACATTCAGCCGGAGCTTCAAAAAAAGGAGCTGGAAGCATGGCAGAATCTTACCAAAGTGCTTCGACACGAGATCATGAACTCTATAACTCCTATAGCATCATTAACATCTACCATGAAAGATATTCTGGTCGAGGACTTGGATAATAAAGAAAACCATTTTGAACTCCCCGAAGAGGCCGTAGAAGACTTACAAGAAGGCCTGGGAACCATAGAAAACAGAAGTCAAGGACTTATCCGTTTCATAGATGCTTACCGTGATTATACCTCAATTCCTCTTCCCAAAATAGAAAAACTTGAGGTAAAATCGCTGTTAGATCATGTAGTGAACTTACTTAAAGTAGAACTGCGGAAAGCAAAAATTGAAACTACTGTTTTAGTAGAACCCAAAGGTTTAACCTTAAATGGTGATGTTGAATTATTAGAACAGGTAATTATTAACCTTGTCAAAAATGCCATTGAAGCATTAGAAGAACATCCTAAACCCAGCATCACCCTGAAGGCCCGATTAAATGATACCAATAACGTTAAAATCATCATCCGCGATAATGGAAAGGGTATTATTCGCGAAGCCTTAGATCAAATTTTCATACCTTTTTACAGTACCAAAAAAACCGGAAGCGGAATAGGATTAAGCCTATCAAGACAGATAATGCAGTTACACCACGGTACCCTAATGGTAGATTCCGAGCCTAATGAATTTACAGAATTCACGCTAACTTTTTGAGGATTTGAATTGGACGTGAAAAGGCTCCTTTTAGTCAACATCCCTACCGATGCCTTATTTAATTACCTTTCTCAGTATTCCCACCCAAAAGACAACTCAAACATAGCGAAGAAGGTAGTTTGACGATTATCCACTGTTTCACCTGAATTTAAAAATCGTTCATTCGCCCTTAAATCAGGGGCTACGCCTGCAAATAAACCTACATTTAAATAAGTAGATTTTGTGGATCTCCACCGATATCCTACGTTAGAGAGTATGGCGATTGTTCTTCCTTTTTCTTTTGATTCACTGAGCTCCCCTGCATCATAGGTAGCGCTTCCCCACTGATAGTCCAGCGCACCTCCGTAATACCATGTATTTCCATAGTTTTCGGCAAAACTCTTTATACCCACGCCAATGGCAGCGGTATTTGCAGATAATTCACCGTCAAATCCTGTCCAGGCCAGGTGAGTTAAAAGACCGGCGTACGCATACCTAAAGTGCGGGGCCAGATAGAGTCTATCTTTTAACTTAATCTCATACTGTAGAATAGGTCCAAATTGGATCAGTCCCAGAGCGTTAATATTCAATGAGCGATCAGGAAGGGCACGATCTGAGTTTTGGTTGGATTGACGGACATTCGTTGAGTTGGCTTTTTCTGTATTAAACACATCCTTAGTACCGTTCTCATAACGGATCATAAAAACACTAGTTTTCGAGATCTTATAAGTGGGGCCTTCAAGATTTTCAAATTTCTTATACTTGATCTCATCAGAACTTACTTCAAGCACACGGGTTTGTAACTCACTGCCATCTTTCTTAATAATAACATCTTGTGTTTGTGCGTATTGTCCGAAACCAATGAATAAACCTAACATGACAATTCGATAATAAAACATAGCTTGAAAGATTATTTAGTCAATATAAGTGTCGATCTATCGTTTACTTGGTTTCAATAGACCACGAGGAGCTAAATCCATATCCGGCTTCACTGCTTTTACAGTCGCCGTCACTAAAAGATCACTGCTAACCTTTGGACTTCACTTACCCCTTCTTCCACTTTAACTAAATCTAAAAGTAGGATTGTCTTAATCTTCAGGTTACCACGGAAGTTTCATTCTTTAACAGTGATGTTACGGTTGGCTTATTATTTGATTCTGATTAAGAGTTGAAACAAACTTCTTTCAAAACGTAATCTTGATAATCTTCATATTTTTTTGTTAGAAAGAATATCATCAATGGTTCGCTTCGAATAATATGGAACTATCGATTAGCGTGAGGGATCAGTAATTTCTTGAACGACCTGCTTATCGGTAGACCTGATAACCATAGTATCTGACAAATAAGGTAGGGTATTGAGAATGCATAGGTAAAAAACCACAGACAATAACCTCTGAGTAATATAGCACTTCATTTAAAAACTACGATACCAAGTTAGTTTGCAGGCCTCCGCACGCCTAGTGTTCTACCAATCAACTATTCTGCATTTTGCAAGAGTTCAGAAGGTTTAACACGGTACGCCTCTTTAAACGCTTTAGAAAAGTAAGAAAGATTGTTAAACCCAACATCATAAGCAATCTCTGAAACACTACCTTTTCGGCCTTGTAAATATTCATAGGCTTTTTTCAAACGATACTGACGGATAAAATCCGAGGCACTGTACCCTATTATAGCCTTCATTTTGCGATGCAACTGTACCCTACTCATGTTCATTTTCCGGGCAAATTCATCTACTGTAAAATCGGCGCTTCCAAAATTATCTTTCAGTAAATCACCCACCTGCTGAAGAAATTGATTATCGCTTGAAGCGATATCCTCCACTTTAGGATTGGTAAGAAATTGTGCTTGATGATACTCCTTTATTCTCTTACGCTGCAGCATGAGACTCTTAATTCTCACTGCTAATTCATCCATTTCGAAGGGCTTATTTAAATAGTGATCCGCACCCTTTCTGATAGTATTGAGTTTACTTTCAGAGTCTAAGCGTGCCGTAAGCATAATAACGGGAATATGCTGTGTTTTCGCTTCATTTCTTAAGGCTTCTGTCAGCTGCTCTCCATCCATCTCGGGCATCATTAGATCAGTAATTATCAGATCAGGAATTTCATCGATGGCTAGTTTCAGCGCTTGATTACCGTTACTCGCCTCACTTACTTCATAGACACCCTCAAGTTGTGACTTTACGTAGGCTCTTAAATCATTATTATCTTCCACCAGCAGTAAGAGTGGTCGTTCTAACGTATCAGTATCATCCCGTTTAAAACCTACCGGAAGCACATAATCTTTGACTCTGTCCGGATCAGACTCACGGATATTCACCTTTTGATCATGTTCATAAAAAGAGTCATCCGTAGGAATAGTAACAGTGAATGTAGTTTGTAGGTGGTTGCTAGAAGCCGTGACCCTACCATGGTGCAACTCTGAAAGTTCTTTGACCAGCGCTAATCCTATTCCCGTGCCTCCAGAATAAGCGTCAGCATCTACTTGATAAAAACGTGTGAATATCTTTTGAATATCGTTTTCAGAAATAGCTGATCCTGTATTAATAACTTCAAAGGAAACTTCACCTTTACTGAATATCACATTTAACTTTACAGACCCTCCTTCTGGTGTAAACTTAAAAGCATTAGAAAGTAGATTAGAAATAATTTGATCTACTTTTTCCGGGTCAAAAAAGGTTTCTATTTTCACCTCAGGGAATGTTCTTTGAAACTGAATATTCTTACTACGCGCCAGAGATTCGAAAGTAGCAGCGGTTACCTTTATACGGGCGTTCAAGTCTGATTTAGATATTCTTAATGCTAGTTTACCTACTTCCAGCTTCGATAGATCCAGTATTTGATTTATTAATCTAAGTAATCGGTTTGCATTTTTCTGTATAAGACTTAACGTCCATTGAGTCTCTTGCTGAGTACTATATTTTTCACGGAGCTGTGCTACGGGAGCCGAAATGAGTGTTAAGGGTGTTCTGAATTCATGTGAAATACTGGCAAAAAATTTCGATCTATCACGTTCCAAGGCCTTATTTTGCTCTACCATTTGTTCTCTTATTTTGAGCTTAGTGCGGTAGTTGACAAACAGCAGTAGTGAAATCACTGCGATACTAAAAACCAGGCCAATAAGTAGGTTTCTTTCCAAAGAACGTGATTTGATTATTGCCTTTTGGCGTTGCATTTCCAACTCTTGGCGAACTAAGGCAGCCTCTTTTTTTTCAGATTCATACTTTTCCTTCACCTCGGCAATACTTCGAAGTTTATCTGAATTCAAGAGCGAATCTTTCTGTGTAGTATAGGTTTTATGATATTTAAGCGCTTGATCAAATTGGCCTACTGTTTCATAAATACTGGATAGCTGCAAAGCAGATATGCGAATATTCTCTGCCGATGCACTCTTTTCAGCTAAATCATAGGCCTTGAGGGCATGGTGCTTTGCCAATTCGTAATCCCGGATTTGCTGATAGAGGCCGCTGATTCTGCTGTGGGATAAAATAATATTATCCACATTACCGAGAACTTTTCTTTGTTCCAAACTACGTTTTTGAAAATCGATGGCTTGGTTAAGTTCTCCTTTTTCCTTAGCTACCTGACTTAAATTATCATACACGTCAGAAAGGCCCTGCAAGTCACCTAGTTCTTTATAGAGCGTTAAAGATTGGTCAAAATGGCTTAAAGCTTGGTCATATGTCTCTAACCCGTAATAACTTATCCCCAGGTTCGTATAAGCGCTAGCCAAAAGACTTTTATTCCCTAAACTTTTCTTTACTTCAAGGCTGCGCATAAAATAGGATATAGCCTCGTGATGGTCTCCGGTGCGTTGGTATATGATGCCAATATTATTCAATGATCCGGCTATTCCTTTACTATCGCCCAAAGCCTCTCTTATTTTCAGGCTATTGATATGAAATTCAATAGCTTCCGTATATTCCTCTTTATTTTCATGAACTAAGCCGATATTATTAAAATAATTACCAATTAATAGGCTATCACCTGCCTTAATAGCAATATCCAATGCTTGATGATAGCACGATAGAGCACTATCATAGCGCCCCTGTCGTCTGTTTAGTACACCGAAATTATTGAGAGATTCAGCCAGTAGCCTGGGGATATCCAAGTTCTTTTTGATAGATAGCGCCCGATTGTAATAGTAATAAGCTGAATCATAATCGCCTTGATTTTGAAGTACTACGCCCATGATGTCATACGCCTTGGCTGCTTGCTCAAAAAAAGACATCTTGAAACTTCGCTGTGCGATACTTTCAGATAACTCAAGGGCTAAATCAGGATCATTGTAAGCAAAAAAGATAGCATCAGAAATAACGTTCTTAACTGCTTCAACAGACTCCGCTTTAGAAAGCTCTACCCTTAAACTATCCGGAACTGATGCTTGCGCTATACTCAAACTCAGTGATAACCAACACAAGATTATGATACACCCACCTAAGGTTACTTTAACGTTATTTACGTACCACTTTATTTCAGGCATCGCTATTAATTAATAGTGATTATTAGTCAAACAGATACCCCCTAAAGTAGGTATCAAAAACCATAAAATGGATAGACTATGCTTTCTTACCCAAATAAGGTTGCCATTCCTCACAGTGGAAACCCGATAAATCCCTCAAAAACAAAACATATGAAGGCTTAAAAGGACGAGTTTTAAGCTTGAAGCCAGCTTGCTCAGGAGTGTCATCCCCTTTGTGTGTATTACAGCGTTTACAAGCGGTGACCAAGTTATCCCAAGAAGATTTCCCACCTTTCGACCTGGGTATTACATGATCCAAGGTCAAATCTTTCTTTGATCCACAATATTGACATTCAAATTGATCTCTTTTGAAAATGTTTTGTCGAGTAAGCGCCACGCCTTTGTAAGGAACATTAACATATCTGGTTAACCGGATCACGGCAGGCATGGGAAAACTATGCGAAACTGACCTCAACTTGTATCCGTTCGCTGACTCCACCATTTCAGTCTTATTGAGATAGGTTAACAAAAAAGCACGCTGCACTGTACAGATGGAGATTGGGCTGTAATCCTGATTAAGTACAAGTACCTTTTTATTCATCCCCTTAAGATAATGATGAAAGGCTAGGTGTACAAAATCATGAGGTCTCTTTTAGCACTCTTTTTATTGAGTGTAGATCATGGGTTCTTACACCTGATGAAGAATTTGTAATTCCCACTTCATCTAATTTGTCTTTTCGTACCTTACCGGAAGCATGAATAATCTCATCATTATCTAATAGAATACCCACATGGGTGATATTTCCATTCTCATTGTGAAAATAAGCCAGATCTCCGGGTGTTCTATCGCTATAGTCTACCAAAGCTCCCTCCTGCTGCTGAAAGCTGGCATCACGTGGGAGACGATAACCACAAATTTTGAATACAATTTGGCTAAACCCGGAACAATCTATACCAAAGGGTGACCTACCTCCCCATAAATAAGGTGCATTTAAATACGCTGTCGCTATTGATTTCAAAAAATCATATTCACGCTTCTGGCTCAGGCTCTTGGCCTCCCCATTGAATGCCAGTTGCTCCTCCATTTTAAACAGTTCATTGGTAGCAATAGGCAAAATACTTCCTCTCACCACATTGATGGGGTATTTCTTGTAGAGTAAGCTGGCTGTTTCGTCTAAACTAATTTTATAATCAGAGTTATTGATTTGATCAAAATATTCTTGCGTTATGGGCGTATGCTGCTTGAGATCAAGCCAGCCTTCATATCCGTCATAATAAAGACGGACCTTCGCCCATTTACTCTTTTCATCAGTTTGTAAAAGTTCGTAATGGTCGCCAAAAAGAAGCTGTGTTACCATTTCACTTTTATCCGATGGCTTAAGTCTGACAGGAACCGTACTTAAACGGCAAATTCCATGTGAAATACTCATTAGTTCAAAAAATATAAAGCTTAATCAAAATCCTTGCCGCTGAATCTCTCTGTTCATATCTTTTTCTTTTAAGCTGTCGCGCTTATCATGAAGCTTCTTGCCTTTAGCCAGAGCAATAAACAATTTAGCAAAACCCTTGGCATTAATGAAAAGCCGAACAGGAATGATCGTTAAGCCTTTATCTTGGCTTTTTTTTTCAAGTTTATTGAGCTCCTGCTTATGAAGTAACAGTTTTCTTTCGCGAAGCGGATCATGATTATAAAAAGATCCCTGAGTATAAGCTGCTATATTTATCCCTCTACTGAAAAGTTCTCCTCTCTTAAAAAAACAATAACCATCTTGAAGAGTAGCTTTTCCCTCTCGTATCGATTTTATTTCGGTTCCTTTTAATACCAAACCCGCTTCGTAAGTATCAATGAACTCATATTCAAAGCTTGCCTTACGATTCTTTATATTAATATGGTTTGAAAACCTTCCCTTTTCCTTACTCATTATCGTTCAAAGGTAGAAAAAATCTCTTTGATGCGGCTTTTGAGCAATAGCTTTTGACCAGTGAAGCCATCGGCCACGAGTCTTTTTTCCACCGTAGCCTGAAAGCTGCAGATGAGTTCATTTTGTTCAACAGTCTTTACTACCGCTGCTATCAAAACTGTATTACCTCTAAAAGCAGGTGATCTGTGGTTAATACTGAGTTTAGTGCCTACACCTTCTTGATCGGATGCCTTAATTTGCAGTATAAGCTGCCTAGTGCACCATTCAATTTCTCTGGCAAGAGCGAACGTAGAACAAACCTGATGCACGTTATTTCCTTTAAAGGTGGCCAGATCATCTTCAGTCACTTCAAAGGAGTAATTTATGGTTTTGCCAATATGAATTGAGCCTTCCATCGGTTAAAATTTCATTCTAGGGTTGGGGCTAATATCCAATGATGCGAAATCTTTCGCTAAATATTGATAATGGGCTGCCATAGCAATCATACCGGCATTATCCGTACAATATTGAAATTCAGGTATGTAGATGTTCCAGTTATTTTCATGAGCCGTACTCTGCAACGCCGATCTCAACCCGGAGTTAGCTGATACTCCGCCGGCTATGGCTATCTCTTTGATATTCAGTTTTTCACTCGCCTTATTCAGTCTTGAAAGAAGCATTTGAATTAAGGCGTGCTGTAGGCTTGCCGCGATATCGTTAAGGTTTTCACTTATAAAAGCATCATCTAGCTTTAGTTGATCACGCAAAAAATAAAGAAAAGCTGTTTTTATACCGCTAAACGAAAAATTTAAGCCAGGTACTTCACTATCCGGAAACGAATACTTCGGTTTCCCCAGTTTCGCATATTTGTCAATTAATGGGCCACCAGGATAAGGTAATCCGAGCAATTTAGCCGATTTATCAAAAGCCTCACCCACTGCATCGTCTATAGTTTGACCTATGACTTCCATATCTAAGTGACTTTTAACCAGAACAATTTGAGTATGTCCGCCACTTACCGTTAAGCAGAGAAAAGGAAATTTAGGCCTGGGATCATCTATAAAATGGGCCAAAATATGTGCTTGCATGTGATTAACAGCTATGAGCGGAATATTTAAAGCATAAGCCATAGCTTTAACAAATGAAGCACCCACCAGCAAGGCTCCTAATAATCCGGGGCCCTGAGTGTAGGCAATACCATTTAGCTCAGATTTATCTATATCCGCATTTTTGAGCGTCTCAGTAACTACAGGAACAATATTCTGTTGGTGCGCGCGCGAAGCTAATTCCGGCACTACGCCACCATAATTTTCATGTACAGATTGCGTTGCTACTATATTATTGAGTACTTTGCCGTCTTGGATGATAGCGGCAGATGTTTCATCGCAAGATGACTCTACAGCAAGCAATGTGGGACCCATTCAAATAAAATTTGGCGCAAGTTATTAAAAAACGTCTGGTCAAAGTAATTCTTTGGCTTTTGCTCTCAGTATTTATTTTACTCGCTATACTGGCAGGTGCCATTCAGATTCCCTACGTACAAACCAAAGTTGTAAGTTTTATTTCAGAAAAGCTTTCTAAAGCCATAGAATATGATATTTCCATTCAACGGATCAGCATTGATTGGTTTGATCAAGTGGCCGTTGAAGACTTAAAAATAGTAGGTCCTTCGGGAGACCTACTCATGAAGGCTTCCAAGGTGAAGCTAAATTATACTCTTCAAACCTTATTAGGCGAAGACCCCTCGTTAGATGAACTTTATTTTTCAAGTGGTACAGTGGCCTTAAAGAAGGTAGCCCATGGCGATTCTCTTATGCTGAATATTAATCACTTTGTTCGAAAGTTAAGAAGCCTTCAAAAAAAGAAAAAGGGTCAAAAAACCAAAGCGTTTACCATCAAAAAGGTACAACTGAACGAAACTGCTTTTAGCTATAAAGATAATTTTACCGACACTATCCCTCCTGGTTTCAACTATCACTCTTTTACCATACAAGATATTCAGGCGAAGATAGAGGGCCTTTATTCGCTTGGCGATACATTGAAACTAAATGTTATCGAGCTTACCGGAAAAGACAGTCTCACTAACTTGAATATAGATAAGCTCACTACTGAATTTTTCTATTCCAATCAAGCTATGAATTTTCATGAATTGGATTTAATACTCGGAAAAAGCCGGATTAAGAAGTCTATAGAATTTAAGTATAGAAAATCAGCTGATCTGAGGAATTTCGTGTCCAGAGTAACCGTTAATGCAGAGCTGGTAAACAGCCTCATCCACAGTAAAGAGCTAAGCGAGTTTGTGCCTACATTTAGGAATTTAGACGAATACCTGGATATCTCCGGTAAATTCAAAGGGCGAATAAATTCATTTCAAATCAAAGACCTTGACCTAAAGCTTAGTGGCGGGTCTGTACTCCGGGGTGATGCAAGAATAGTGGGTTTACCTGAGGTAGATGAAACCTTCATAGACCTGGATCTTGTTAATTCCTTTGCAGTGCGACCAGATCTAAAAAAGTACTTCAAAGAAAATGCCTACAGAAGGTTGGCTCCCTTAAACAATATTGGTTTCAATGCTAACTTTTTCGGGTTTGTTAATGACTTTGTAGCCAAAGGAGATTTTTTTACAGAGTACGGCAGAATAACATCTGATATAAACCTGAAGCTTCAAGAAAAAGTAAATAACTCAACCTATCGAGGAGCCCTAAAAATGTATGATTTCGATGTAGGTGGCTATACCGATAACGCGCTATTTGGTAAAGTGACACTAGATGGAAACATAGTAGGTAAAGGTTTTACCCTGAATCAAGCAGATTTTATTCTTGATGGCAAAATTGATAGCATAGAATTAAATGATTATGTCTATCATGAAATACGGACCAACGCAAGATTCACAAAGGAACTTTTTGAAGGTGACGTAAGAATCAATGACCCTCATCTTAAGCTTGATCTAAACGGATCCATAGATATACGCGGTGGGATAGATTTTTTTAATATCCAAGCCAAATTAGACACCGCTTTTTTAGGTAAACTGAATCTTACTAAAGAACCAATTTTTATTAGAAGTAACTTAAATGTAAATGCTCAGGGGCTCAAAGTAGATGATATTTTGGGGTCCGCTAACTTTAAAAATACTTTGATTAGGAGAGCCGGACAAGAGTTAGAGATAGACTCCCTGGGAATCATTTCAGATCGCGATGAAAACGTTCGGAATGTATTTATAAATACTAACCTTTTCAACGCTAAAATAGATGGTGAATTTGACTTCACCACAGTTTACAATCAGTTAAACAAGCTATTTTATGAATATAGACTCAGTTTTGAGAACGACAGATCAAAATTGGAGGAATATTATCGTTCCAAATCAGAAGTAGCAACGGATTTTCAGGTGAATTACGTGTTTAATATTAATGACTTTGAGCCTATTGCCCGGGTCTTCAGCCCTAACTTGTTCATATCTGAGTCTACCACTATTGACGGCAACCTGATCGGCGGTTACACCTCTATACTAAATGTTAACTCTTTTATCGATTCCATTAATTACAAAAACGATTATTTTCTCAGTAACGAACTGCAGCTAAATATATCTAAGATATCCGACAGCACCAGCGTACTAGCTTCACTATACGCTACCTCAAAGAGTGAAAGAATTTCTAATATAGAAACTAAAGATCTGTTTTTAGAGGCTATCTGGACGAACAGACATATTGATTTTGAATTTGATATAGACCAGGTAAAATACCCAAACTACGTTCGTCTTATTGGTGAAATAGACTTTCTGGATAATCAAACTAACGTAAAATTTGCTCCTTCCGAGGTACAGGTTTTAGAAGATAAATGGTCTCTAAAATCGGATAACCTGATATCTATAGCTGGAAAAGAGATCAATATTTTTGATTTAAGCTTGTTTCACGAAAACCAGCTCATAAAACTAGAGGGAGCCTTCTCTGAAGATAAGAACCGCCAGATGGTACTCTCCCTGGATAGCATAGATATAGGCTCCATAAATACCATAATTAGTAAAGACCTTGGTGGTATTATCAATGGGTCTACTTCCGTCACAGATTATTATGACGATCTGAGAGTTACCAGTGATGTCACTATTTCCCAATTTAGCATTAATGAGTTTTTGGTAGGAAATGTTATTGGTAATAACTCCTGGAATAATAGTAACAAAAATTTTGATGTCAATTTTTATATAGAACGACTCCAGCAAAAAGTGTTGAATATAACAGGCACCTACGCTCCCAATGATTATGGGCTAGACTTAAAAGCTGACTTGCAAAAAACCGAGCTTAAAATACTTGAGCCTTTTTTAGATAAATACTTTACACAGATAAAAGGAACAGCCACAGGAAAGGTAAATATAACCGGCCCACTACGGCAGGCTATTCTTATGGGTGGTGGTAAAATAAACAATGGTGGTATCCATGTAAACTACCTGAATACTGATTACGCCATTGCAGGAGATTTTTATCTTAATAAAACCCAGATCGGATTCAGAAATATGGATATACGTGACTCCGAGAATAACAGAGGCTCTATTAACGGATTTATAGGTCACAGTTCCTTTCAGAATATGTCCATAGATATGAATGGAACGCTCAATGAATTTATGGTGCTCAATACATCAGCGAAGGATAATGATTTGTTCTACGGAACGGGAATCGCCACAGGAACCATCGATTTTTTTGGTCCCTTGAGTAATATGCGCATTTCGGCTAATGCCACCTCGGGGAGAGGAACCAGAATTTTCATACCTGTCGGTGGCTCCACTAATATAGAACAAGAGGAATATATCAACTTTATAGATCTGAAAGATACCACGCAATCGCTAGATTTCGTCAATAGAAAAGTTAACCTCAAGGGACTAAGCCTTGATTTCGATCTCAATATTACCAGAGATGCTTATTGTGAAATAATTTTTGATATTAAAGCCGGAGATATAATTCGTGGCCGCGGAAATGGAGATTTAAAACTTCAAATAAATACCAGCGGGGATTTTAATATGTTCGGTGACTACACCATTGAAGAAGGCGGCTATAATTTTACATTGTATAACATCATAAATAAAGAATTTGAAATACTTCCTAATAGCAAAATATCATGGTTTGGAGATCCGTACGAGGGCGTAATGGATATTTCAGCTACCTATAATCAAGTAGCCTCATTTATGCCCATACTGTCTCAGCCCAACCTTGATTATTCAAACGCACCTGAGATAAGAAGAAACTATCCGGTGCAGGTACTTTTAGATATTGACGGAAGACTTTTATCACCTGAAGTAGACTTTGATATCATAGCTCAAAACCTGCCTCGCAATATTCAAGTGCCGGTGATAGACGGTGGTGCTTTTACCCCGGTTGATTTGGAGCTTGAGTTTAATGCATTTAAAAATAGTATTGATGAGCAAGAGTTGAAGCGTCAGGTTTTTAGTTTAATCATACTGAAAAAATTCAGCCCATTGCAATCGTTTAATACGGGAGGATCTATTTCCGGTAGTGTGAGTGAGCTACTGTCCAACCAGCTAAGCTATTGGGTAACCCAGGTGGACGAAAACCTTGAAATTGATCTGGACTTAGGAGCTTTAGATCCTGATGCCTTCAATACTTTTCAATTGCGATTAAGTTATACTTTTCTGGATGGCAGGCTCCGAGTGACCAGAGATGGTGGATTTACAAACCAACAAAATAGAGCGGATATTAATAGCATTGCTGGGGACTGGACTGTTGAGTATTTACTGACTCCAAGCGGAAAATTCAGAGCTAAAATGTACAATAGAACTAATTATAACCCCATTAACGAAGAAGTTCAAAACACAACTACCACAGGTTTTAGTTTAATTCACACACAAAACTTCAACGAGGTAAAAGAGCTGTTTCAACGCTCCAGAAATAAAGCTCAACAGGAAAATAGTAACAATTGACTTGAAACTCCTCTAAATTAAAATCTTTAATCCCTTCAAGGCGTTTGATTTTTTTATTATCTTGTTCGCTAGAACTTAAACACTTACATTATGGATTTAAATGCGTTCATGCGGAAATATGCCGAGGAAATAGGCGGCACCTATTCTGAATATGACGGGGCCACATCAATAATAATCGTTCCACTTCCTGATGAGCGTTATCAAACGGTTTTAGGAACGGTTAAACTAAATAAAAGATACAATAGACATCTCATAGAATTCTCCTCAAAAGTGTGCGCCTATGATTCCAGCATTGACCTCAAAGAACTGCTAATGGAGAATACCAATTTGAATCATGCCAAATTTGCCATTGCAGAAGATTTTATTCAAGTAGAAGATTCATGCTTTGTAGAAACGGCTACTGAAGACCTCATTAAGGAGATCATTCAGGAGGTAGCCAATGTAGCGGATGAATACGAGTTTAAGCTCACGGGCGTAGATGTTCACTAATCTGTGATAGTTCAATTCCAGATTTATTACCTTTACAAAGCAAGGTATTTGTCGCTCTGATGTTAATCAGAGAGGAAAGTCCGGGCAGCGTAGAGTATCGTACTTCCTAACGGGAAGGTCCGCCAACTGGTGGAACAGACAGTGCCACAGAAAACAGACTACCTTGATGGTTTCCGTCAGGGAAAAGGTGAAAAGGTGAGGTAAGAGCTCACCGGGTTTCGAGTGATCGAAATCGCAGGGTAAACCTTACGAGCTGAAAGGCCAAATAAGTCGTGCTTTCTAAGATGAAGAATTACTCGTTCAAATGCTTCGGCATAGCACGATGGGTAGGCTGCTGGATCCTGATAGTGATATCAGGACTAGATAAATGACAAGTTTCGCTCTCGAGCAGAAAACAGAACCCGGCTTACGCCCTTGCATTTTTAATCCGCCAGAAATTTGACTGACGGATTTTTTTATGAATTTAAGTAACCATAGAATTATGCCCAAAGTATTGATCATAGATGATGAGCAGAGCATCAGGGACACACTAAAAGAGATACTAGAATACGAAAAATACCAGGTTAGTGAGGCTAAAAATGGAGAAGAGGGCCTAAAACTGTTAACTGCGGAGAGATTTGATGTTGCGCTCTGCGATATTAAAATGCCTAAAATGGACGGCTTGGAAGTACTTGAAAAAGTGATGGAAGAGGGTATAGATACCCCTTTTGTCATGATCAGTGCGCACGGTACCATAGATACCGCTGTAGATGCTACCAAAAAAGGCGCCTTCGATTTTATTCAGAAACCCCCGGATTTAAACCGGCTGTTAGTCACCTTAAGAAACGCCATAGATAACGGATCTTTAGCTACTCAAACTAAGGTTTTGAAGAAAAAAGTGTCAAAGGCTTTCGACATTGTGGGCGAATCAGAGGCTATTAAAGAGGTGAAAGAAACCATCGAAAAAGTGGCTCCTACCGAGGCTAGAGTGCTGGTGACCGGAGAAAATGGAACAGGCAAAGAATTGGTAGCAAGGTGGATACACGAAAAAAGTAATCGATCTAAAGGTCAACTGGTAGAAGTAAATTGTGCGGCCATACCTTCTGAACTTATTGAAAGCGAGCTTTTCGGACATGAAAAAGGCTCTTTCACCTCGGCGGTGAAACAGCGCATAGGTAAATTTGAACAAGCAAATGAAGGCACTTTGTTTCTTGACGAAATAGGTGATATGAGTTTATCTGCACAGGCCAAAGTATTGCGTGCTCTTCAGGAAAATCGAATAACCCGCGTAGGTGGAGACAAGGACATAAAGGTTAATGTTAGAGTAGTAGCAGCCACGAATAAGAACCTAAAACAGGCCATTGAAGAAAATAAATTTAGAGAAGACCTGTACCACCGCTTAAGTGTGATTCTCATCAAGGTACCCGCGTTGCGGGATAGAATAACCGATACACCGCTTTTAGTGGATAAATTTCTGGATGATATTGCCGGAGAATACGGCTCGAAGAAAAAGGAAATTGATGAAGATGCACTTAAACTACTTCAAAAGCATAAATGGACCGGCAATATCCGTGAATTACGTAATGTAGTTGAGCGCTTGATCATCATGTCCGGCCGTGTAATTACTAAAGGTGACGTGGAAAAAAATATGGAGATTGTTGACTAGATATGCTTAACCCTATCGGATTTACCGTTTTCTTTAGAATAGGTGGGGCAAGTATATTGGGCACATGAGGTTAATAAAGCCAATATTATGATGACAAATAGAGTGGTTATTTTTGACATATAAGCCTAACGTCTTTTATATCAATAAATTACACCCACGAATATCAGAATTGTCAAAACGCCCTAAAATCTCTAATTCACCCCTACTATTGATCGATCCAAGGTCTTGCGTTTCAATGAATGCGCAGGATGATAGGTTGGCCAGATCAATTACATTTATGCCACCAGATTGGTTATTACTCAGATCAAAGGGGTCGTTAATATCTCTCAATAGAATTCTCATCCACGGAGGAGTGTCAAATTTTCCGTTGCCCTGTGAATAGGCCTGTGATGAAAGCTCCGTCATGCCATATTCCGAATGAATCACCGGAACATTCAACCTTTCACATAAAATTGAATGTAACTCTGCCCTGATAAGTTCTTTTCTTCTACCCTTCATACCTCCGGTCTCCATAATGATCACATCGCTGAGATCAGGGCCTAATGTTTCAGCAAGCTCTAGTAAAGCAAAACTTACACCACATAGCAACATCTTTTTTCCATTTGAATTCTTTCTTATGGATTCAATAGTAGAAACCAGTTCGCTATAATTATTCAAATAAAAGCCTGAATATTCAGACTGACTTTTGCCTATAAAATGTTGTGCCATGGCCACTAAAGAAGAATTACCTCTTTCAATATAGCTAGGAAGCAAAAAAAGAGTGTGATAGTCTGATAATGATCCATAAGACCGCTTAAATATCCGCTCACAATTCACTAAATACAGGCCGTTATCTCTCACAAAATGTCTACTTGCTTGAACTCCGGTAGTACCACTACTTTCATAGATATTTTCCTCTGGCCATCGCTCCGTTTTTATTTTATGTTGCTTAAAAAACGAAATGGGTAAAAAAGGAATGTCATAGATACTCTTTACCTGTTTTATATTAATATTCAAACCTGAGATATAGTCATGATAAACGGAATTATTTTTCGCTTGATAGCGAAATAAGCTAATTGCAAACTCGTTAAAATTTTGATTATTAACCTGGAATAATCTTTGCTCAAAACTTTTAAAAGATAGCAATCGTTATTTCTTTATATTTGAACGTTATGTCTAAAAACAGGCTGAATATAATCACTTCATGCATAATTCTAACTCTTATCTTCTTTACGTTTAATGCGTGCGAAGAGAATCCGGAGTTTTCCAATACACCAAGAATTGAGTTTAATAGTGTAACTTTTGTGCAGAACAGAACTTTAGAGGAGCTGGATAGTTTGATTATATCTATCGATTTTGAAGATGGTGATGGTAACCTAGGACTCGATTCACAAGGTGATGAGGACCCACCGTTTAACCTACGTAATTTTTACAATAATAAAACTGGACGTGTCTTCAACCCTACTACCGATACTTACGGTGATTTATTAACGCTGAGCGATAGAATCGAAATAGATACCCTTCCAGTTTACAATGAATTTGATTTCCCTTGTCTAATTTGGGACATCAACCCGTCTTTCTTTTATGATAATAGGTCCGGTTTGAATGAAAATACCATTTTATCCGAAGTTGAGCTTAATGATAATTTTGAAAGGATTCCTGATACTGTTTATTTTCAAGCCAACGAACGTCACAATAATATTATCGTCAGAATTTTCAGAGATGAAAACAATAACGGACGAATTGAGGAGCAGTCAGAAGCTTTTGACTGGAGAAAAATTATACCTCCGCAGTGCAATGAAAGTCTTGATGGTCGTTTTCCTGTTGGTCCTGATGGAGTGCTGAATGACGGTAGTCCCAAAGAAGGTACCATTGTGTACAATTTTGTTTTATCATTGATCAGTGAAATACTCACTGAAGATAGAACACTAAAACTACAATTATATATCTACGACAGGGCCGGAAATAGGAGTAACATAGTTGAATCTCCCGAATTCACCCTGAGAGAAATCCAAACAAACTAGTATAGATTTGGAAATTCAGCAGGATCAGACTCGGCCATCATAGCGTATATCCTGTCATAGATTTCTTCAGTATTAGGTTTAGAAAAATAATCTCCGTCAGAAGCATACGCTGGTCTATGTTCCTTGGCGGTAATGGTTATAGGTTTAGAATCTAAATAACGATAACCATTCTGCTCTTCAAGTACTTTTTGCAGCATAAAAGCAGAGGCACCACCAGGCACATCTTCATCGGCAAAAACCACTCGATTGGTCTTCTTGAGTGACTCTACGATGCTGTGATTGATATCGAAAGGAAGCAAACTCTGCACATCAATAACTTCACAACTCACCCCAATTTTCTGTAATTCAGTAGCTGCGTCCATCACTACCCTACACATTGATCCATATGTAACGATAGTAACATCCTCTCCAGCTCTAATAACTTCAGGCTTTCCTAAAGGCACGGTAAATTCCCCGATATTCTCAGGCATTTTCTCCTTTAAACGATAACCATTCAAGCATTCTATGATCAATGCCGGATCATCAGACTTAAGCATAGTATTATAGAAACCAGCCGCCTGTGTCATATTTCTTGGAACTAGAATATAAATCCCTCTCAGGCTGTGTAATAACATTCCTATGGGTGAACCTGAATGCCATACCCCTTCTAATCTATGACCACGTGTCCTGATGATTAAAGGAGCCTTCTGACCTCCCTTCGTTCGATATTGTAAAGTGGCCAAATCATCAGTCAGTGTCTGAAGGGCATAAACGAGATAATCCAAATACTGAATTTCAGCGATTGGACGTAACCCCCTCAGAGCTGCTCCTACACCTTGACCAATGATGGTCACCTCTCTGATACCCGTATCAGTGATACGAAGTTCACCATATTTTTCTTGCAAACCAGCAAAGGCCTGATTTACGTCTCCAATTTTACCAACATCTTCGCCAAACGCTATAATAAGAGGTTCACGGCTGAATGCAGCATCAAAACAGGCCTGCAATATTTCTCTTCCGTCATATAGCTTACTGGCATCGTTATAATTCGCCGGTATTTCCGCTACTTTAAGCGCGGATAAAGAAGACTCACTATATAAATGTGAATTGAACCTGCTATAATTTGATTTTTCCAGTTTATCAAGCCACTGTACTAAAGCTCTTTTTGAATCGCCTTTTTCCTTTCTAACAACTCTCAAGGCTTTTTTTACAGACCTTACACTGTCGGAACGGATCGCGTTTACCGTGGTGTTGAGATCATTAATAATAGTATTAATTACCTGGCTGTGGTTACTCTCACTTGCCAGTTTTTTCAATAGATCTACCGCTTCCTTTTCTTCTACCTTAATTGATTCGTTAAAAGCCCTCCAAGCAGCGTTTTTAGCCCCTTTTGCGTTGGTTTTAGCTTCCTTTTCGATTTTATCAAGTTCATCTTCTGAAGCAATGCCTTCTAAAAGAAGCCATTCTCTAAATTTCTTATTACAATCATTGTCTCGCTCCCATTCCAGCCTTTCCTCTCCCTTATATCTCTCGTGAGAGCCAGAGGTAGAATGCCCCTGAGGCTGTGTTACTTCTTCTACGTGTATGAAAGTAGGCACATGATGTTTACGGGAAAGCTCAACAGCTTTCTCGTATGTTTGTATTAACCCCTGATAGTCCCAAGCTTTTACGGTATATATCTCAAACCCTGCCTCTTCTGCCGTCCTTTGCAAACCTGCTAATGCTTTCGAAATGCTACTCTTTGTCGTATGGTATTCTTGGGGCACGGAGATACCATAATCATCGTCCCAAACGGACATAACTACTGGTACTTGTAAAACCCCAATAGCATTCATTGCTTCAAAGAAGAGCCCTTCGGAGGTTGAAGCATTTCCAATAGTACCAAAAGCTACCTCGTTTCCATTAATGGAGAACTCAGTAAAAGATCCCAAATCTTTATTTTGCCTAAATAGTTTTGAAGCATACGCCAAACCAACAAGCCTCGGCATTTGTCCGGCTGTAGGTGAAATATCTGCAGTACTATTATATAACTCCGTGAAGTGTTTCGATTGACCCTCTTGATCCAGCATTCTAGTCGCAAAATGACCATTCATAAGTCTACCAGCGGAAGCAGGATCGGCATCAATATCCGTGTGGGCGTAAAGCTGGGCGAAATACTGCTGCAACGTCAATTCCCCGATGGCGAACATAAAGGTTTGATCACGGTAATAGCCCGATCTAAAGTCTCCTTTCCTAAAGGCCTTAGCCATCGCAATTTGAGGCAATTCCTTCCCATCCCCAAAGATTCCGAACTTGGCTTTCCCCATGAACACTTCCTTACGCCCCAGTAAACTAGCTTCCCTGCTTTCACATACCAGTCTATAGTCGTTAAGTATCTCAGTAGCCTTCTTAGTTCGTTTACCTGTTTTCGCTGCTCTTGCCATACACAATAATCAAAAATCTAAGATCTGGTGACTCTTCCAGATATAACAAAATTAATCAAAAGCGGAGTCCTTTCAAATCAACTTAAGAAGCTTACTCAATCAGATTATTTGGGAATACATAAGGACGATAACCAAATATTATTTTATTTCTACGAATACAGCAAATTATTATTTAGCCAATGGGAGAAAAGTGAAATTATATGCTGCTGTCAAAAAAGAATAAATTGATCCCAAAGGGTGCTGATAATAGTTTTCAAACGTATGCGAATATAAAAATCGAAGTATATTTGACCTTAAATATAATAGCTATGATCATAGGCGTACCTAAAGAAATAAAGAATAACGAAAACCGAGTGGCACTTACTCCCGCAGGTGTCCAAGAATTAAATAAAAGAGGGCACACAGTATACATACAATCAACTGCAGGTGATGGAAGCGGCTTCACAGATGCAGAATACGAAAGTGCCGGAGCTCAATTATTACCCACCATTGAGGCTACTTACGAAATAGCTGAGATGATCATCAAGGTTAAAGAACCCATTGAAGCTGAATATAAGCTCATTAAGGAAGATCAACTGGTATTTACTTATTTTCATTTTGCCTCTTATGAGCCCTTAACCAAAGCTATGGTTAATAGCAAGAGTGTATGCCTGGCTTATGAAACAGTGGAGAAAAAAGACAGAAGCTTGCCTCTATTGGTGCCTATGTCTGAGGTAGCCGGGCGAATGTCAATACAGGAAGGTGCAAAGTATCTTGAAAAACCTCTGCAAGGACGCGGCATACTGTTAGGAGGTGTTCCTGGTGTACGACCTGCAAAAGTTATGATCCTGGGCGGTGGTGTAGTAGGCACGAATGCCGCAAAAATGGCTGCCGGAATGGGTGCAGATGTAACCATTATGGATCTAAATTTAAATAGGCTCCGCTATCTAGACGATGTTATGGCGGCTAATGTAAATACTTTTATGTCCAATGAATATAACATCAGAGAGTTAATAGCCAGTCATGATCTGATCATTGGAGCAGTGTTGATTCCAGGTGCTAAAGCGCCGCATCTCATTACTCGAGATATGCTTAAAGAAATGCGACCAGGTACCGTGCTAGTGGACGTAGCTGTTGATCAGGGAGGATGTATAGAAACCTGCAAGCCTACTACACATGAAAATCCCACCTACATCATTGATGATATCGTACACTATTGTGTGGCCAATATGCCTGGTGCCGTCCCCTACACCTCAACGTTAGCCCTAACTAATGCGACTTTACCGTATGCCATTGAATTAGCCAACAAAGGGTGGAAAAAGGCTTGTAAAGAAAATGAAGAGCTTAAACTTGGTTTGAATATCATTAATGGAGAAATAGTATATAAGGCTGTATCAGAAGCGTTTAACTTACCTTATACTGACGTTGAAAAATTTCTTTGAATTAGATGGCTAACCGGAATATGGAGGTACTTCTCTTAATGTAGAGTAAGTGCCGTCACTGTGTTGGTAGCAGTAGTGTTTAATACCATTGGTTATAATGAGGTAGCGAGCTAAAATACTCTTATTGTACATGGTAGCCTGGTTCAATGTCTTTTGGTTCACAGGTACCTTAAAGGATTTACATTCTACAAGTAAAAATGGTTTACCTAACGAATCATAAGTAATAATATCAGACCTTTTTAATAATGTATTGTACTTCAAGCCACTTTCTACGGTTATTAGACTTCGTGGATAGTTTA
This sequence comes from Bacteroidota bacterium, assembly GCA_039199635.1. GTDB lineage: Bacteria > Bacteroidota > Bacteroidia > Cytophagales > Cyclobacteriaceae > Fulvivirga. Next base: position 28,751 of record JBCCSU010000005.1, read on the forward strand.
AATAGCTGATCAAGTAATGGATGAAATGTTGCCGTACCCACTCTTCAGGTGTAATTGCGATATATTTTTTTCTCACGATATCAAAAATCTCGTGTGAGTCTTCTTTTTCTCTTATTTTGAATTCAACTTCTGGAAGATTCAAACGTTTCATAGCCCACAAACATAAGCTATATTCGCTGTACAGAGATTGAGCGTTAGCTTTTACTTCATGTCAACTTTTACACTCGAGTTTCAGCCATATATTGTACTAGTCATACTCTGCGCCATGTTCGCGTCTATCTATTTACAATGGCTAAAGCCTACAGTGGCTTTTCTTTTTGCCGCCTTGGTGTTAGTTGTCTTTGGTATAATTACCCCTAGGGAAGTGCTCGAAGGGTTTTCTAATCAATCAATAGCTAGTGTAGCTATCGTTATTCTACTTACGGCCGGTGTTCGGGAAAATTTTAAAATAGAACTGTTTTTAGACAAGATATTTGGAGGATTAAAATCTTATAGAGCTTTTCTGCTATCCATGATGAGTAAAGTAGCTGTATTATCCTCTTTCGTGAATAATACACCGGTAGTAGTTCTAATGACGCCCTATGTATTTAGCTGGGGAAGGAAAAACAATATTTCACCATCTAAATTACTGATCCCACTGTCTTACGCAACTATTTTAGGTGGAATGATAACTGTAATAGGAACCTCTACCACTCTGGTACTCAATGGGTTTTTAATGGAAAATAAGTTATCCCCAATTAATCCCATCGATTTACTCCTAGTCGGATTTTCGGCAACCGTGGTTTGTATTTTATTTCTGGTAGTGTTTAGTGGAAAACTATTGCCAAGTAGAACAGATATTATTGAACGTTTTGAGCTCAATAAACGGGAGTACCTCATAGAAAAGCGGTTAAGCAATAATTCCAAATTAATTGGAAAGAGTGTAATTGAAGGAGGGTTAAGAAATTTGAATGGTGTTTATCTGGTTGAAATAGTAAGGAACGAGGAATTAATTACTCCTGTAGCTCCTGAAGAGATAATTCAGGAAGAAGATATACTAATATTTGCTGGAAACACTGATAACATTATTGACCTTACCCTGACCGATATCGGAATAGAATTACCGCCTAAATTAGCTCCCTCCACAGACGGGAAAATTAGTGTGGTAGAAGCTGTAGTAAGCGCAAATAGTAGTTTACTGGGAAAAACCGTAAAAGAGTCCAACTTCCGGGAGCGATATGACGCTGCGGTTATAGCCATTCATAGGAATGGTGAAAAGCTAAGTGGCAAAATAGGTAGAATTAGGCTAAAAGCTGGTGACGTTCTGCTTATGTACACAGGAGATCAATTTATTTCCCGGGTAGACTTATTTAAAGATTTGTACATCATAGCCGGTGAAGAGAAAGAAATACATACCGGAAAGCCCAATCTAAACAAATTGTATGTATTGCTTTTATCCGTTGCTATCTTGTTGTTTGGTCAATTTTTTAATCTTTTTGTATCGCTATTAGTATTATTATCCGTTTCTGTGGCTATGAGAGTAGTTACCTTGAAGCATGTTAAAAGGGATTTGGACCTTAATTTAATCATAATTCTGGTATTGTCTATTTCAATAGGTGAAGCCATGATCAATTCCGGGGCCGGAACTATGATAGGTACTGGTCTTATTACACTATTATCAGCACATGGATCTCTTGCAGTGCTTATAGGATTAATGCTCATAGCTACCCTGTTAACCTCATTTATTACCAATGTGGGAGCCATAGCCATTTGTTTTCCGCTGGCCTTAGCCATTTCAAAACAGCTTGAAGTGGCCGGTGAGCCATTTTTCCTGGCGATTGCATTTGCCGCTTCTGCAGCATTCCTTACTCCTATTGGCTATCAAACTAACCTCATTATATACGGCCCCGGTGGATACAATTTTCGCGACTTTTTAAAAATAGGCTTCCCCATAACCCTATTATACCTTATGGTATCCCTAGGCATAATAGTAATGCTGTACAAAGACTTGTTTATACCGTAGGAGTCACAATAGACCTCAGTTTTTGGGGCATTTTCGATAAAAGTAAAAAGCCTAAACCCACCACAAAGAATAATATGAGCGCTAATACGCTGTTACGCATATTATTGGTCAGCTGTTCGATAAAACCATAAGAAAAGGTTCCAACCACTATAGATAGATTATAAGTCACATCATAAAAGCTGAAGTAAGAAGCATGGTCTTCGGTATCCACTGGAATCAGTTTGGAAAAAGTAGCTCTGGATAAGGACTGTATACCACCCATAACCATGCCCACTACGAAAGCTAAAGCATAAAATTGATTTTCCGTGGTCACAAAATATGCTCCCAAACAGATAAACACCCAAATGAACACCATGATCAAAAGCGCCATCTTGTTACCTCTTAGCTTGGAAAGATAGGCGAACAGGTAGGCACCTCCAATGGCGACTAATTGAATAATAAGAATAGTAGCAATCAACGCGGTAGTTTCTAATTTCAACTCTTTAGCGCCAAAAGAAGCCGCTAGATACATCACGGTTTGAACACCCATATTGTAAAAGAAAAACGCAATCAAAAACAGCTTCATCACCTTCAGTAAACCCAAGCTTTTCCATACTACCTTCAGTTCCTGGTAACCTTTAAACAGTAGTGACCCTGTTGGTTTTTTACCAAACACATTATCGGGAAGTCGGTTAAAGGTGATTTGAGAAAAACCGATCCACCATAGACCTACCATAAGAAAAGATAATCGAGACGCTAAGCCAGAGTCTGCTAAACCAAACCATTCTGGTTTCTGTATCATAATAATGTTGACAATCAGAAGCAAGACACTTCCAATATAACCCATAGCGTAACCTTTGGCACTCACACGGTCAAACTGGTCTTCGCTGGCGATTTCCGGAAGAAAAGCATCATAGAAAACCAGCCCTCCGGAATATCCTATACTTGCAAATACAGAACAGACGATGGCCCATTCCACGTTTTTACCAGTAAAAAAAGAGAGACCTATACACGATATTGAACCGATGTACATAAATATTTTTAAAAAGAACTTTTTGTTACCTGCATAATCTGCTATCCCCGATAAAATAGGTAGTATAGCGGCTACTACAAGAAAAGAGAAAGAGAGGGCATATGAATATAAAACCGTGTTAATAATCTCTAGTCCGAAAAAAATGACGGTATCACTACCGTCTGCGCCTGTAGTAACAGAATTATAGTAAATGGGGAAAATGGCCGAAGTTATGACCAGAGAATAGACCGAGTTAGCCCAATCATACATAGCCCAGCCGTTAATAGTTCTTTTGTTATTTAAATCCATGGTTTACATAAAAAAAGGGTTGCTGAACAAACAGTAACCCTTTTAAACTTACTTTAATACTAATCGTTTATTCATCCATCTCTTGAAGCGTGGTGTATAGCAGCTTTCTGGCGTTGGCCTTGCGGAGTTCTAACTCTACATCAGCCACCAAGCCTCTTTTAGCCTCTCGATCCACCTTCATTGCTATGGTGATTTGGTCACGCTCTACCTCATTAAGCTTATCCTTCTCTGTAGTTACCCAAAGGATAACATCGGACGGCTCTATGAAAACATCATTTGCCTGTACTCTTGGCTCGCTACCCCACTGATCCGTCTTTTTAGGCTCACCTATGTACAAGTAGCTCACTAAAGATTTTCTTTGAAGTTTTCTCAGCTGAGTAGCATCGGGAATTCTTTGCTTAACGTTTATCGTAACTTCACGAAGTACGGTAGTCACCATAAAAAAGAATAGTAACATGAAAATAATATCCGGGAGTGCTGATGTGGGAATATCCTGCTTGGTATTCGCTTTTTTCTTAAACTTTGACATTATTATCCTCCTATTTTAGTGGGCTCTGCAATAGACACGTTCATCGGAAATTCTAACTGACCATCTTTCAGTCCTCGCCCTTCGTCATAGAGTCTTTTATTCTCAGGATCTGTTAAATCCGAAGCTAACTCCCTCCATTGCTTATTCGTAACGCCAATCCGAGCCGCATACATATCATAGTATGCTCCTTGGATCTCATCCAGTACTTCGATATACTTCTCTTGTGAAGTACCTCTATCTGTTTTTAGAGAAACAATAGCCTCTTTAGGAGTATCTGATGATTCTGGATCGCGTCCATTATTGAGAACAAACTCTTTGATCATTTCCCTCAACTCTTTCACATCCCTCTCGAAAGGCTCACCTTCTACCAGCATTCTATCTGCCGAATTAATCTGGATTTTAAATAGATTCCGTTCGGGAATCTTGATATCAATATTTTCAATATCCTCCGGATTAGGTGGAAGCTGAAGGCTAAGACCTCTATCATTTGCTATTGTAGTGGTAACCAGGAAGAAAATCAGCAGCAAAAAAGCTATGTCAGCCATCGAGCTGGAATTAATTTCCGGTTTATCCCTTCCTTTGTTACGTGCCATTTACTTTAATGCTTTATTAATTTCCGTAAATACTATCCCTACAAGTGCTACTATAAATAAAACATACATAGTTATTAAAGCACCACCTACAGCTTGACTTACACCTGGAGTAACACCAGCAGCCATAGCCTTCGCATTCAAAGTGTCACCGGCAATAGCCCAACATATCAAAAATAAAATACCGATTCCTACAAGCGCACCTATTGGCTTGATTAAAGTTTTTGGATCACTTAACGAATTTATTATTGGTAGAACAATCGCAGATACTAAGGCTACCAAAACCATAATGTAAGCAATCCACAAACCTATGTCTACAAAATTTTCCATTTGTTTCTTTTTAAGGTCTCTGTATTACTTAGATAGCTTATGTTTTACTAACAAATCTACTAGTGTTATAGAAGCGTCTTCCATTTGATTTACTAAAGAATCAATTTTTGATACTAAGTAATTATAAAATACTTGAAGAATGATACCTACAATCAAACCAGCTACTGTAGTCAATAGTGCCACCTTGATACCATTGGCCACAATTTGTGGAGAGATATCACCGGCTGCTTCAATAGCATCAAAAGCTGCAATCATCCCAATTACCGTACCCATGAAACCAAGCATCGGAGCCAAAGCTATAAATAAGGATACCCATACTAAACCTTTTTCCAAACGACCCATTTCAACCGATCCGTAAGCAATAATTGATTTTTCTACCATCTCAATGCCTTCAGACATACGCATAAGACCTTGCGTAAAAATGGATGCCACCGGACCTCTTGTACCAGTGGTTACCTCTTTTGCTGCCTCAACACCACCATTAGCCAAAGCATCTTCCACGGTGGATAATAATTTATCCGTATTCGTGGTAGCCATATTCAGAGTGATAATTCTTTCGATAGAGATGGCTAGACCTATAATTAAACAGATCAATACAGGAGTCATAAACTGCCAGTCACCCTCAATAAACTTATCTTTTATAATTTGATGAAAAGACGCTTCTGCTTCAGACTCATCGCTTACCGGTTCTGGAGTTGGTTCTGGCTCTGGCTCAGGTTCCGGTTCTGGCTCAGCCACAGCTGTTGTATCTGCCGCATCAGTAGCAGTAGTATCTGCTTCTTCACCTTGAGCTTGTGCTTGGTATCCTAAGGAAAGAACTCCTGCCAGCGCCAATAACGTAAGTAGTTTTTTCATAATTCAGGTTTTAAGTTTTCTCTATTTAAAGAGCAATAGTTAAACGATTAAGTAATTATAGTTAAAGTTAATTAAAGTACAATATCTGGCGGAGAGGAAGGGATTCGAACCCCCGGTACCCTTTTGGGGCACACTCACTTTCCAGGCGAGCACCTTCGACCACTCGGTCACCTCTCCAAGATGTACGCCTTTTACGCACAAGAAGCACAAATAAATCAATAAAAAACACTTTATGCAAAAATAAACTGATTTTATAAAATCTCATTTTTCTGTTAATTCTCCACTCCATGAACGCTTAATTTCTTCACCTATTTCATGTGGATCGGAAAGCTCGCCAAGTACCAGCATAAGTTTAGTAATAGCCGCCTCTAAAGTAAGGTCATTTCCATCAATCACACCGGCTTTCAATAGGTGTTTACTTGTTTGGTATCTACCTTGCTGAACTCTACCACCCGGGCATTGAGAAACGTTTAAAATAATGATTCCGGCCTCCGTAGCTTTTGATATATTCTCTTGAAACCAATTATAGGTGGGTGCATTCCCTGCACCATATGTTTCGAGTACCAATCCGCGAAGCCCATCAATGGATAATATTGATTTTACATAACCTTCCGTAATGCCCGGAAATATTTTCATTACAGCTACTTGATCTTCGAATTTATGATGAAGGATTAACGGCTCTTTAGAAGGTGTGCCAATGGCTTTTAAGTTATAGTTGATCTCAACACCTGATTCGGCAAGTATTGGGTAGTTCTCGGAATCAAAGGCATCAAAAAAGATACTTTCTACCTTTTTAGCTCGGTTTCCGCGGAATAATTTATAATCAAAGTATATACAAACCTCAGGCACTAAAGCTACACCATGCGCTTCCGCTGCGGCTATTTCTAAAGCATTTATAATGTTTTCTCTAGCATCTGACCGCAATGATGATATCGGTAACTGTGCTCCGGTAAAGATCACTGGTTTTGATAGGTTTTGTAGCATAAAGCTGAGTGCTGAAGCTGAATAAGCCATAGTATCTGTACCATGTAGCACTACAAATCCATTAAAATTTTTATATTCATCATAGATAAGCTGGGCGATCTTTTGCCATTCACAGGGTGCCATATTCGAAGAGTCAATGGGCACTTGAAATGATACCACCGTTAGCTTTAACTCTAGCTGCCTTAAGGTGGGTATATGATCCAGAATAGAGGAAAAGTCAAAAGGTCGTAAGGTTCCATCGCTGTCATGGATCATTCCCAAAGTACCTCCTGTATAAATAATTAAAATGGCAGCCTCTGGTTCACGTGGAGCAGATGTAATTATATTTATTCTATCGTGCTTCAACTGGCGTAAATAGTTTATTGGAATTCTCTGTTGTTTTTGTCACCACCTCTTCAACAGGCCGTTCGGCTAATTCAGCTATTTTGGAGGCTATCAGATTTAGGTAAGAAGGCTCATTTCGCTTCCCTCGATGTGGAGTAGGTGCCAAGTACGGACTGTCCGTTTCCAATAACAAATGATTGAGAGGAACATGCGGTAATACTTGATCTAAACCTCCGTTTTTGAAAGTACTTACCCCTCCTATTCCCAGATAAAAACCAAGTTCTATTATTTTCTCTGCCTGCTTTGAATTTCCGGTAAAGCAATGAAAAACCCCTGTAAGTGTATCCTCCTTTAATTCGGAAATTATTTCTATGGTTTCATCAATAGACTCTCTACAATGAATAACTACTGGAAGCTGATAGCTCTTGGCCCACGCTATCTGAATCTTGAAAGCTTCTTTCTGTTGTTCCCAATATGTTTTATCCCAATATAGATCGGTGCCTATCTCTCCTACAGCGACAAACTGCTTTTTACTGAGCCAGTCTTCCACCAGATAAAGTTCTTTTTCAAATTTGGCATCAACAGAACATGGGTGCAAACCCATCATGGAGTAGCATGTGTCATATCTTGCCTCTATTTCTAGCATTCTATCTATGGAAGTATGATCTATATTAGGCATATAAATCTTTTCAACACCTATTTGATTTGCACGATCCAGCATGGCATCAAAGTCCTTATCAAATGCATCTAAATAAATATGGGCGTGCGTATCAATCATAATTGTTCATTGTAATAATAATTAGATTTTAAATAGTCACAACGGAATAGCAGGATTAGTATTTTCTACCTTTCCATACCACACGGGTCGGTAACAGGAAGTAGAAAGAAGAAACTAATGCCACATATAATTGATAAAACTCAAATAGGATAAGAGGCAGCCCTCTTTTCGGTCTTCTTATCGTATTTCCCACTTTAAAGACAATTAAGGCCTGTATAAGTCCTTTTATTGTAAAGATAGAAATCCCAAAAGGTGTCCATAAAAATAACAGGAGAACTATTGCCGGGTAATAGAGAGCTTGCACTAAAAGTAAAAAAACGATACCCGGATGCAACTGTACTGCTCCCGCTAACCATCTTTTTCTCTGTCTTAATAAATTTAAAATACCTTTGGTGCTGTTGGTTAATACCGTTGATTCTACCGAAGCAATATGTCTTGTTTTAAAGCCCTTCTTTTTAACTTGTTTAAATAACTCCAGATCTTCCGTTACAGAGAAAGGAATAGACTCGTAACCCCCAACAGCGTCATAAGCTTTTCGAGTGACGAACATATTATTCCCCATAGCCACGACCGGATTGTCAAGATCATGTAGTGCTTTTATTAGTCCAAGTGCAAATAGCCAGTCCATACCCTGCCATATATTTTGCACATCGGTAACACCAACACCGATGCCCACCTCATCCTCATAGCAGCCAAGAAGCGATCTTACCCAGAGAGGACCTACCTGACAGTCCGCATCGGTGATAAACAAAAACTCTCCTTTTGATTCTTTGGCTAATTGAGCCAGCACATTTGCTTTACCTTTTGTATTACCAGTTTGTGTTTTAATGTCAAAGGTTTGAATCATTTGGGATTTGGCTTTCCATTCTGCCAAAATTAACGATGTGCCATCTGTGGAATCATCGTTACCTATTAATATCTCAAGCTTATCGGCAGGATAATCTAAACTCAGCAAACTGGTTAGACAGCGATCTAGATTTTCTTCTTCATTTCTTGCCGCCACCAGGATGGAAATTAAAGGTTCATAGTCTTTCTCTATCTCAAATCGCCTAAACCTGAAAACCCAGCAAAGTACCAACAGGCTGTCCGTGGCTATAACCACGAGGGCAATACTAAGTGCTATGATCACTACTGCATTCACAACGTGCCAAATTGAAAATCCTGATTCATAAAATACTCGATAAAGCGTGGTAAGCAATATCTGAGGTTTTTCTCGGCTTTGATATTGTCATGAAATAATACGATAGAACCATGGTCAGTTGCGTTGATCGAATTTTGCAGGCAATCGAGTGGCTTTAAGTTACTGCTAAAATCACCGGTAAGTACATCCCAAATTACTATTTAATACTTCTTTTTCACTTGGATAATCTGACCTTTATATTTACGACCATTGGGTGGGCGAAATAATCGACCGGTATCTCCTATTTTTTCTATAATGTTTTTACACTGTTCAATGTTATTCAAATAATCAATTTTATTTGTTTTCCATCCATTCAGGTGATTATAGGTATGATTAGCAATTTTATGGCCTCGCTGAAAAGACTCCTGCGCTATTTCTTGATACTTTCTTAAATTATCGCCCACACAGAAGAAGGTAGCCTTAATTTCAAAGTCCTTGAGTGTATTTTGTATGAATGGAGTAAGTACCGGAATGGGGCCATCATCAAAGGTAAGATAAATAGTTTGCCGTTGATTTCTTCTCCACGTAAGGGAGGGGTATAGTTTTTGGACGATCCACGGTGTCTTATATAAGAACATTATAGTTCTACCTTGCAGGAAAGCATGGTAATATCATCTTTATAACCATTCCTACCTTTGAAATCATCTAGCTTGATAATTATATCTTGATGTATCTTTTTCAAATCACTTTTTTCACTGGTACTGAAGTAATCTGTGAGTTTTTCTAGGCCAAATTCCTCGTTGTCTTCATTCTCAGTTTCGGTAACACCATCCGTATAGCTAAACAACAGAAACTCATCCAGGTCTGTAATAAACCCTTCATTTAGAAACGGAAGTGGATGCATGGCACCCAACACGGTACTACCCTCCTCCAGCAGGATCAGTTCTCCTTTGTTAATAAGAATCGGCGGATTATGCCCTGAGTTAACATAAACCAGTGTTCTCAACTGGTGATCGTAAATTCCAGCAAAAAACGTTATGAATTTCTCACCCTTTGCATTTTCAAGTACTTGATAATTTAGCTCTTCAATGATTTCCTGTAGATTGGGAGTTTGTCTGACTAATGTTCTTAAGGAAGCCTGAAAATTAGACATCATTAAAGCAGCGGGGATACCTTTACCGGAAACATCGGCAATACAGATCAAGAATTGGTTTTTATTAATGGGTATATAATCATAGTAGTCTCCCCCTACCCGATCATGAGGAAGATAACTGGCTTCTACCTTTAAATTAGCCGTGTAGGGCAACTCCTCTGGAAACAAAAATTGCTGTACATCACTGGCAATCTCCAGCTCTTTACGCAACGCCTCTTGTTCGAGCTGCTGCCTGGCTAGCTTTTTATTTTCTATAGCTACAATAATAATATTACTCAGCGCCTGGATAAACCGGGTGCTGCTGTCTTTCATCTCTTCGGAATCTACCTGAATATCGCCCACAAAAACCAAGGCGAGAATATTGCCTTTATGGGCTACAGGAATTACATAGTCAAACTCTCCGAAAACATCCTTGCGCCCCTCTATGGAAGTTACTTTTCGGTAGTTACAAAAACTTTCGTCTAAGGGAGTCTCGTAACAATTGATTTGAGTGCCGTAATTTACCTTGCATGACCACGAAGAGTCTAATACGTACAGGGCTAATTTTCGAATATTGAGGTTACCCCGAATTGTAAAATCATATATCTTATAAAGCGATTTTTCCGGCAGATTATTATTGATGGCTTGCGTAATCTCAAGCAGCGCATTAAGCTCTAGTTCTTTAAGATTGTATTTGTTTTCTAGCGAAAGTGCATCCATCAATTTAGTGACCTCTAACCTTTAACTGCGGAATTTAATAAAATAGAATTCAAATCACTAATAGCTTCTATTTTTCCACTTATATCCGACTAAATTAGTGACTACAGCGAAGTAAACGACATAAAAGGAATATATTATCTGAACTAAAGCAAAATATATCCAGCTAACTCTAGTCTTTAGAAAAGTAAGCACGGAACCGAGGTAAATCAGCTCTAACATCGTCTTCACAAGTAAAAGACATAGTATTACAAAATTACCTGAGGCTACCAGCCATATACCGGTTATTACGGATAAATTAGAAAGTCCGATAAACACCGGCATTAAAGACTTTTTCCAGCTTTTATAATACCTCCATTTGGAGGCCCACCGTTTACGCTGTTCAGTAAAGTCACCCAAATTCTTTTGGGGGCGTGTGTACACTACTCCATCCGGATCGGTATTAAAATAAATACCAGTAGAATATAATTTGGAGATTTTATGCATCAGGAACTCATCATCACCACTGGCAATATGTCTATTATCTGTATATCCGCCTGCGGCGTAGTAAGATGATTTAAGAAAAGCCAGATTGGCTCCGTTGCACATATTGGGAATTCCTAGGTAAATAGCTGATGCTCCGGCGCCTATCAAGCTGCTAAACTCGATAGCCTGCAATTTGTCAAACAAGCTATAAACAGGTTTAAATCCTACCCCTCCGCTGAGTAAGTGAACCTTTCCTGTCTCAAAATAACCTGAAATACTTGATAGCCATTGGGTAGAAACCAGACAATCTGCATCCGTGGTAATGATTACATCACAGCTGGCATTATCTATTCCCAAAGCAAGTGCATCTTTTTTTCCTTCCCCCTCTTCCAAATTTAATAACCTCACATTCTCACCTAATTGCTCTAATATTTGATAATTACCGTCCTCTGAATGGTCATTAATAACGATTATTTCATAACTCATTTCTGGAAAGTCATTGGACAAAATACTTTTCAGAGTTATTTCAATATGGTCTAGTTCATTTCTGACCGGAACAAGTACAGAATAGCTAAGCTTAGGAGAGTAACTTCGATTTGGGCGTTTCCGGGATAATAATTTTTTCCAGGCTATGATCATGATGGCTAACCATAGCAAGTAGGTTATCAATACTGAACTGGTAAAAATAGTCACCGGATTAACCTAAGTTTAAAAATGAGCGGCCAGCTTATGACTATAGGTAAAAGCAAATTAATTAACCAGACCAACAAACTTGCCAGAATAACGGGCTCGGCTTCAATCGAAAATTTTTCATAAAAGAAGACTGCGCTAACCTCTCTGACCCCCAAGTCACTCAAAAAATTGAAAGTAGGAATTATTGATTTAGCCAGAAAAACCCATGTTATCCCGGCCATTTTAAGTTGAGTGTTAGTTTGGGATAGAAAAATATGTAAAGCCAAGAAAAATTGAAACCCAAAGACCAAATACCGAAGAAAGGAAATACAGAATACTCTTACAATTTCATTGGGAGTGAAGTCTTGTATTAGTCCAAAGTAAACTTTTAACCGTTTGCTGAGACCGGAATGAAAATTTACTTGAAGAATACCTCTAAGAATTAAAAAAAAAATAACAGCACACATTATAATAGCACATGTATATGCCAGATAAGTTACACCAAAAAAGTAACCCACACCGTAGATTCCAAAAAGCAGGGTGACTAGCAGTTGTAACATCCTACCAAGAAGTAGAGGACCTAGTAAGCGCTTTCTATCTGAATTAAGCATTAACCCAATCCTGCCAAAATAGTCACCAATGCCATAGGGTGTAAAAGACCCAAGGCCTAATCCAACAACCACACCTTTTAAAGCATCCTGAAAATTGAGAACGCTCACCCTATTAGTGAGTAATTTCCACTTCCATGCTTCTATAGACCAATTTATAGGCATGAGTACTAAGATAAAGAGCGTTAATTGATAACTTGTAATCACACTGTTCTCAAATTGCTGAAAAAGGAGGAATAAATTACGATGGGATGCATCCAGCTTCAACCACAGAAAAACGATGCAAAAAATCAAGATCAATAACTTAAGCAGTCTGTTTAACCCTACGTATTTCGTTGCCATTTATAGTATCTTGCACCAGTGGGGAAAATAGAGAAAAAAAGTGAAAGCGAAACGATAATATTAGGACTAGATCCGGGAACCAGCGTGATGGGATATGGACTTATCTCAGTACGTGGTCAGCAATTGAAATTATTACAATACGGTGTTATCCACTTGAGTAAATATTCAGGACACGAACTCAAACTTAAAAAGATCTTCGAACGCGTAATAAGTTTGATAAATGACTACACTCCAGATGAAGTTGCTTTAGAGGCGCCCTTCTATGGGAAAAACGTTCAATCTATGCTTAAACTCGGTCGTGCACAAGGCGTTGCCATGGCAGCTGCTTTATCTCGTCAAATACCTATTACAGAATATGCTCCCAAAAAAGTCAAGCAATCTGTAACTAGTAATGGAAACGCGTCAAAAGAACAGGTAGCAGCAATGCTGATGACGTTACTTAATTTCAAAGAATCGCCAAAGTTATTAGACGCTACGGATGCCTTGGGGGTGGCGGTCTGTCATCACTTTCAAAAGGGCACTAGAAAAAGCACCGCCAAGAGTTGGAAGGCATTTGTCACTGATAACCCAAGTCGAGTCAAATAAACTGTATCCTAATCTATTCATAGCCGGGATGATTAGTCTTATATTTGAACGTTAGGTCAATTAAAGCCATGCCAAAAATCAACTTTAAGTCAGATATTCTACCACACCTGATTGCTGTAGCCGTTTTCATAGTTGTGGTAGTTATATTCTACCATCCCCTATTCTTCAGCAACAAGTCCATGTATCAGCATGATGTACTACAAGGTAAGGGTGGTGGTCAAGAAGCGGTGGAATTCAGACAAGAAACGGGAGAAGAAGCACTTTGGATCAATAGTATGTTTAGTGGAATGCCAGCTTACATGGTCAATATTTACTGGAGTGGAGACTTGCTTGAATATGTTCAAAAGATAATTACACTTGGCTTCCCCGGTGCTCCAAGCGTAACATTTCTGAGCCTAATAAGCTTCTACGTACTCATGCTCACGTTTGGAGTGAGGCCGTATGTAGCCATAATAGGAGCTCTCGCTTTTGGATTCAATACCTTTCAAACACTTAGTATAGAAGCAGGTCATATTTGGAAAATAAGAGCCGTAGCCTACATGCCTCTTGTGTTAGCTGGATTCAAATTGCTGTACGATCAAAAAAAGATCTACCTCGGAGCAGCATTAACTTCACTTGGATTAGCTCTCGAAATAAAAGCGAACCATCCCCAGATCACATATTACCTCCTGCTTATTCTTTCCTGTTACGGAATAAGCCAATTGGTTTTTGCCATTAAGAATAAAACCATCTCTTATTTTACTAAGAGCACCGTCATTATGTTACTAGCAACCCTGCTTGCCTTTACGGCGAACATAGGTCGCTTATGGACTACATATGAATATAGCCAATATTCTACACGTGGCCCCTCGGAGTTAACTACTGCCCAGCGTAAGGGTGAAAGCGGACTGGATAGAGACTATGTTTTTCATTGGAGCGAAGGCAAGTTGGAGTCTTTAACTTTACTTGTACCTGGGTTTAGCGGGGGTGCATCCCAAGAAAGTTTGGATATGGACTCAAAATTTGCTCAAGGCCTATCAGAAAGAGGAGTTCAACCTCAACAAGTAGCTCAATTTGCTCAAGGAGCGGCAACGTATTGGGGAGCTCAGCCTGGTGTTGGAGGCCCATATTACATGGGTGCAATAGTACTAACTCTTTTTATCCTTGGGATCTTCTTTGTAGCCAGGGAGCACAAAATTTGGCTGATCTCTGCCACGATACTTGGATTGCTTCTAGCTTGGGGTAAAAACCTGGAATGGTTTAATTATTTCATGTACGACTATTTCCCTTATTACAATAAGTTTCGGGCGGTAACAATGGCATTAGCTATTGTAATTTTTACCATACCTATACTCGGGACACTCGGTTTGGATAAAGCTTTGGACATCGGATCTGATAAAGCGAGAATGAAAAAATTATTCATTGCTTTAGGAATTGGTCTTGGCAGCTGCTTACTAATTTGGCTATACGGTGCTATGGCCAGCTTTCGAGGGCCGGTTGACGCTAACTTTTCAGAACTACCACCCTGGTTTTTAGATACCCTTAAGGATCAAAGACAGTATATGCTTCAGTCTGATGCAATAAGGTCCTTCTTCTTTATCTTGTTGGCCGCAGTCACCATCATTTTTATTTTAAGGAAAAAAGTAAACACCACTGTAGGAACTGCTTTAATAGTAGGCCTGGTTTTCTTAGACCTATTTTTAGTAGGGAGACGCTACTTAAATGGTGAAGATTACCAAAGAAGGCCCAAGTCGCAATTCTTTCAATTAACCGCTGCCGACCAGCAAGTAAAGAAAGAAGCAGATACTCATTACAGGGTACTTAATCTTGCAAACGCATGGGGTGAAGCGCGAACGAGCTACCATCACAGCTCGCTTGGTGGGTATCATGGCGCCAAAATGCAGCGCTATCAAGAACTTATTGATTATTGCCTTGATGATCAGAAGAATGAAGTAATACAAAAATTGAGGGCGGGAAGTATCGACTTTCAAGGACTGAATATCTTGAATATGCTGAATACAACTTACTTCATGTATGGAAATGAAGCAAACACAGTTGTCCCTAACACGGCTGCTTTTGGTAATGCCTGGCTTATCAACGAAGTTCAAAAAGTAAATTCAGCCGATGAAGAATTAGCTGCTACATGCAAGTTACCAAACCAGGCAACGGCTATCATTGATGTTAGTAAATTCGAACTTTCACAAACTACTTTTAACTCCAATGGCTCCGCCAAATTGATAGCGTATCAGCCCAACTATTTGAAATATGAGGTCGATGCCAAAGGAAAGAGCTTAGTAGCCTTCTCAGAAATATATTACCCCGAGGGGTGGATTGCTAAAATTGATGGAAATAAGGTTGGTCACCTTCGTTTAAATTACACACTCCGGGGATTAGAAGTCCCTACAGGGAAGCATGTAGTGGAGTTCGAATTCCGGCCGGATTCATATTTCATTGGGAACAAAATTATGATGGCCTCTTCAGGGTTATTGATACTGTTAGTGTTGGGAGCTTTGACCATTCAGTTTGCTTCAAACAAAAATATGAACAAATCCACCGAGGCATAGAAAACTCCGATGAAAAAGGTATTAATCATTACCTATTACTGGCCGCCTGCCGGAGGAATTGGTGTTTTGAGATGTTTAAAATTTGCTAAATACTTACGCGATTTTGGATGGGAACCAATTATTTATACCGCCAAAAATGCTCAATATCCATACTATGATTCTGAAAATGAAAAAGATATTCCGAATAATATTGAAATAATTCAGAAGTCAATTATTGAACCATTCACTTTATTTAAGATTTTAACAGGTAAAAAGAAAGACACTCCGATGAGTAACCCCTTAGTTGCTCGAGATAAGAAACCTGGAATATTGGAAAACTTTATGATATGGTTTCGGGGTAATTTCTTTATACCAGACGCACGAGCCCTTTGGATTAAACCTTCGGTTAGATTTTTAACAAAGTATATAAAATCAAATCCTGTTGATGCCATTCTTTCTGATGGCCCCCCTCACACCAACACAATGATAGCGTGCAAGCTTTCTGTTAAACTTGGGATACCATGGCTGGCAGACTTTCAAGATCCCTGGACGCAAGTGGATTATTACAAGTTGTTTAAGATTAGCAAATGGGCAGATCGTATCCATCGTAAAATGGAGCAACGTACTTTTAAAACCGCTAAAAAAATAACGATAGCAAGCCCTCAATGGAAAAAAGATCTTGAATCAATTGGCGCAAAAAATGTTGATGTCATTTATTGGGGGTATGATGAAGATGATTTCGAAGGTCTTGAATATAACTCAAGCGAGAAATTTACTATATGTCATGCTGGAATTTTTGGCTCTGACCGCCTGCCAGAGAATTTTTTTAAAGTTTTGAAAGAACTATGTAATGAAGTTGATGGGTTTAAAGAAGATTTGGTCGTAGACCTATACGGGATGGTGGATTTCTCTATTGAGGAATCTATTAAAGCAAATAACCTCGAAGATAACACAACTTACAATGGCACTGTTCCTAGAAAAACCATACTTAAAAAAGTAAGTAGTGCTCACATGCTATTGTTACCATTGAACAAATCAGAGAATATTTTGGGAAGAATACCCGGAAAGCTATTTGAATATTTGCGTTCTTACGTGCCAATAATTTGCTTGGGGCCCAATGGAAGTGACGTTCATAACATAATAACAGAACTCAAAGCAGGTCAAAATTTTACTTATGAAACAAAAGGTGCCCTTAAACAATATATTCTAGCCGAATACGAAAGCCATAAAATCAGCGATATTAGTACTACACCCAAAAGAGATATAGCTAAGTATTCTGTAAAAAATCAAACTAAAACATTATCACTTTTCTTGAACGAAATCACGAGTTGATGGAAGTTACAAACCAATAAGGATATAAATGCGTCCAATAGCTAAACCTTTATTATCTCAATTCCAATTTTAAAAACTAGGACACATACCGTCCCGAAAAGTGTGTCTTAGAAATTTGGAAAGAAGGTTTCCCACAGGATAACTTCATAATTAATAACGACAAAAATTATGGAGAATATACAAGAGGAAACCCGAATGAAATTTACAAAAAAGCAGCTTCAAAGCATGATCAATTTGGAGTTAGAAAAGGAGTACGGCCTTAACGATCTTTTTACTATGATGGTCAATGGGCTAATGTCAAGTGAGCGTAAGTTATTTCTGTCAAAGAAAGAAGATCCTAGTAATAAAGGGAACGGTTATCGAAAAGCAACCCGTTCCGGCATTGGCACTAAGC
>JBCCSU010000006.1:0-45694 GCA_039199635.1 Bacteroidota bacterium
CCTGATCGAAAACTCGATCAAGTTCAGGAAGAAAGGTCAGATCAATGATGTTTCTATCAACGGAGAAAAGAAGAGCGGAAAAATTCTTTTTCAAATCTCTGATTCAGGTCAAGGGATATCCAAAGACGTAAGTTCAAGGATCTATCACATGTTTTTTAGGGGGAATGAAAATTCCAATGGCTCTGGCTTGGGTTTATACATTGTTAAAAACGCGGTGGAAAAACTCAAAGGAACCATTAAGCTTGATGAAAGCTATAAAAAAGGAGCAAGGTTTATCTTATCCATTCCCACCGCTGCCAAAGTAAGAATACCTAAAGTGCTATAGTTATGGTAGAGAGCCAGGCTAGAATCAAACCCGTTGTAAAAGTTAAGATCCTGGTGATCGAGGATAATGAGGATGACTATGATCTGTTAGAAAGGCGGTTAAAAAAAACAGATCATTGCCTCTCTTTGAAAAGAATAGAAACCAGGCATGAGTTTAGTAGAGAGCTAGAAGAAAACAAGTGGGATCTAATCATTAGCGATAATGACCTTCCTAATTTCAGCGCCAGAGAGGCCTTAGCCCTACTTCGTGATATTGATCATATTACACCTTTTATTATTCTATCTGGAAATATTGGTGAGGAAGCTGCCGTAGAAGCTATGCGGGCCGGTGCTAACGATTACATATTAAAAGGTAATTCATCCAGGCTTATTCCGGCTATAAACAGAGAACTGCAGGAGCTAAGAAAAAAGGTAGAGCTTGGAAAAATTGAAAAAGAGCTATCTAAAACAGAGCGCAACTATAAATTATTAGCGGAGAACGTTCAAGACCTGGTTTGTGTGCATGATCAATCGGGTGAATACCTATGGGTGAGCCCCTCCTCGGAGCGGATGCTAGGATATACACCTTCCGAATTTAAAAAAATAAGCTTTTTTCATGGACTTCATAGTGATGATGAGCCCACTGTTAGGGAAAACTTAAAATCACTCAGATCCAGCTCCATACAGCATCGAACAGGTAGGTTTATCTACAGAAAACAACGTAAAGATGGGGTTTATATCTATCTGGAAACCATTACCAATGGAATTTATGATAAAAATGAACTAGTAAAAATAGTAAGTACCAGCCGAGATATAACGGAGCAAGTTCAGGCTTACCAATTACACGAAGAAAATGAAGCTCGCCAAGCAGGTATTCTGGAAAGTCTCTCGGAAGGCATCATTCTGCTGGACGATAAGGGGAATATTATTACCAATAACTCAAGCGCAGATAAAATTCTTGATATTAAGGATGCAAGTTCAATATCCGACCTTCTCAATGACCAGGATAAAGTCACTGATAAATCCGGTGAACCACTCCTGCCAGAAAAGCTACCCTATATTCAGACCTTGGATTCGGGCATTGCGAAGTACAACCAAATAATCGGGCTCCGGAGAAATGGTGATGATTATTGGCTTTCAATGAATACAGTACCCTATTATTTATCCGGTGCAAAAAAAGGCATAGTGGTTTCATTTTCTAACGTGACCCAGGAAATTGAAAACCAGGAGCAAATAAATCGATTTGCCCAAGAGTTAGTGGCGCTTATAGAGAATGCAAACGCTCCTATTTTCGGCATTGACTGGGAAGGAAGGATTACAGAGTGGAACCACTTTACTGAAAAAATCACCGGTTTTACGAAAGATGAAGTATTGGGTACACTATTGATAGAACGCTTTATTCTGAACAGCCATAAAGTGTTAGTGAAGGACTTATTTAAGAAGGTACTGCGCGGAAAGAACGCCATTAACTACGAGCTGCCTATTCTCACTAAACATGGACAGGTGGTTACGATACTGTTCAATGGTACCACTCGGAAAGATTATGCCGGTAAGATCATCGGTATGATAGGTGTGGGACAAGACATAACCGAATTAATTGAATATAGGGGTAAACTGGAACTCAAGGTAGAGGAACGAACCCAGGAATTAATGCAGGCCCTACGTAAGGAAAAGGAACTAGTGGCCTTGAAATCTAAATTTGTTTCTATGGCCTCCCATGAGTTTAGAACGCCACTCTCTACCATACAATTTGCTTCCGATTTTGTAAGAAAATACTACCGGAAGGCAGAGCACGAAAAATTGGAAGCGAAATTTGACAAGATCAATCAGCAAGTAAAGCATATGACCTACCTGCTTGATGATGTTTTAGTGATAGGTAAATCACAAGCGGGAGTTATTAAGCTCAACCCGGCTTTAATTAACCTTAAACGTTTTTGTAAGGAAATATTTGAAGAGATTGAGAATGGCAGCGCCAATAGTCATGAGATCGAGCGCAAAATAGTTTCGGATTCCGAAACTATTTTTGTAGATGAAAAACTATTAAGGAATATTCTGGTGAACCTGCTCACGAATGCGATTAAGTTCAGTCCTGAAACGGATAGAGTAAAGGTGAATGTTTCTTGTATTCAAAACCAGCTTGAAATAAATGTCAGAGATTGGGGCAACGGCATTGATGAAGCTGATAAAGACAAACTTTTTGAAGCCTTTCACCGCGGTTCAAATGTAGGCACTATACAAGGTACCGGACTGGGTCTGTCCATCGTAAAAAAAGCAGTGGAAATGCAGGAAGGGGCTATTGAAGTAGAAAGTGAGCTTGGTAAAGGAAGTACATTTAAAGTAAGTATTCCGGTTAAATATGAAGAAGATACTGGTAATTGATGATACGCTTCATCTGCTGGATGAGGTTAGGGATATTCTGGAAATGGAAGGGTTTGAAGTAGCTACCGCACCAAACGCAATCAAAGGTTTGGGGCTCATTCAAACCTACCAACCGGATTTGATCATCACGGATCTACATATGCCTGAACTCAACGGTTTTGACTTAATAAAAAAAGTGAAATCAGATCAGAATATGGCATCCCTTCCTATAGTTGTATTATCCGCTAAAGCTGATAAAGAAGCATTGCAAAAAGCAAAAGGATTAGGTGCCGAAGCGTATATTAAAAAACCATGTACCGCTGATGAACTCATCTCATCAGTCACACAAACGTTAGCTTAATATGAGAAATTTAAAAGTAGTTCTGGTAGATGATCATGCCTTGCTGATGGAAGGTGTAGTTTCACTACTCTCTAATATAGAATACATTTCTGTAGTCGGGAAAGCAGCCAGTGGTGAGGAGGCTATTAACCTTGCTAGTGAAGTTAATCCGGACATTATACTTATGGACATTGTGATGCATGGTATGACAGGAATAGAGGCAACCCGGTGGATTAAAGAACAACATCCGGAGATTAAGATCATCTTGCTTTCGAGTGAGGTCAGTGAAAATTACGTTACCCTGGGCGTTAAAGCCGGAGTTGATGGCTATTTACCTAAAAACGTAGAAAAAGCAGTCCTTATCGAAGCTATAAATCAGGTGATGGAAGGTGAAAAGTATTTTGCCCAACCTATTACTAAGATAATATTGGATTCTTTCTATAAACAGAGTATTGGACAAAAGACTACAGTTAGCAATGAACTTACCAAACGCGAAAACGAAGTCCTACAGCAGGTGGCTATGGGTAAAACGAATACCGAAGTAGCGGAAGAATTATTTATCAGCGTAAAAACAGTAGAGACACACAAAACCAATATACTTTCAAAATTAGGTTTGAGAAATACTGCCGAACTTGTCAAGTATGCTATTAAAAACAAGATCATAGAGCTCTGAGGTTACCCTGACTAAGCTTCCTGGCTTCTGCCATCGAACGAATATCAACTGATTGGTAAACCAGCGCCCACCTGTAATCTAGCATGCACCAGGCCAGGTATTAAGAGCCTATTCCAAGGCATTCAGTACAAGATCCGCTCAATAGAATTCAAGCTCAAAGTCAGTCTCCTCAC
This sequence comes from Bacteroidota bacterium, assembly GCA_039199635.1. Taxonomy (GTDB): domain Bacteria; phylum Bacteroidota; class Bacteroidia; order Cytophagales; family Cyclobacteriaceae; genus Fulvivirga. The sequence continues at coordinate 3,848 of JBCCSU010000006.1, forward strand.
GATCTATTTGCTTTACTTTTTTTGGCATTGAATACAGAAGACCGAGGAGGGCTCTATTTTTTTTTGTCTTTCATTGGCATGGAGCAATTCATATTATTCGAATGAGTTCTGGATTTATCATAATTGACCACTTCATCTGATGAGTGATCCTCTGAAATCTTAAACTGGGTGAAATCCCTGGGCTAATCCTCCTTCCTTTAATTAATCTTTGCTACTATGAAAACAAATAACAATATAAGTCAGCGAATGCGTATGCGAGTTGCTGGCCTTATCATATTCACTATATATCTCAGCGGACTGATGTTATTGTTAACTCTATGAAATGTATGAATCAAGTGGTAAAAAAGCACAAGAAATGGAGCATGAAGCTCGAAAATAACAACAAAACAAACGCCTTGTTGAGTAATTTAAACATAGACTTTCGAGAACTTTTAACCTTGGAGGCACAAAAAGTGGGACTGCTAAAAAAGAGTAATTTGATACTTACCACGCAAGTGACACAGAAACATGCTTTTCTCTCCAATAAAACCAAGCTATCGTTAATCATACGCAATTTAATTGACCATGCTATATCGAGAATGGATAGCCAGAAACGGGAAAACATAATTGATATTGACATTAAAGTCACGGAAAATGATGCGTTTATAGAGGTAGTAGATAACGGCAGTGGATACGCTAAATCTGAGCTCATCAAAATTCAGAATTCATCATCCAGCCACCCAATTTCACTTATCGAAGTGATCAAATTTTGTGTAAAAAGCTTATCCGGAACATTTGGGGTTGACTCGTCCCTTAAAGTAGGTACTCACATTATTATTAAAATTCCCAATAGACACCCGTAATAAAATCGTTGGCTAATTTATTATACTCAGCCCTGTTACTTTTTGTAGCAGGGCTTTTTCCTTTTTAGTTAAAACCCTCAGTTCTCATTCAGGGGTTTCCCTCACTGCTTTAATAAATCCCTCATTTGCACTTACTACCTTAAAACCTACCACTTAAGGGTACGATGTGGCAAAAATCGACTAGGAGAACGCTTAGAGTCCACTTTGGCTGAATTCCCCATATTTCTAAATCAGTTCTTACCCTGAGTTAAAGCCTATAGAAAACATAAATATTTGTCCTGTTGCCAATTAATTATATCATGAAATACATAGTTGTCTTTATTCTTCTCTCAGTTTTCACTTCTCATTTGTCTTCAGCACAGGATGCTCGTTTTTCTCAATTCTACGCTAACCCTATTTATTTAAATCCATCTTTAGCCGGGATCACCGGTGATAACCGAATGGTCCTAGTACACAGACAGCAAGGTAATTCACTGAATGGGTTTACTACCTCGGCTTTTTCTATGGATGGCAGGTTGGGCGAATCATCGGGATACGGATTTCAGCTGGTAAAAGATGCCCAACTGAATAATGTAGTAAATACCATTGAGTTTGCCGGTGTGGCCGCACATAGAATAGCCATAAGTGAAGATGCACAGCTAGGGCTCGGTTTGCGGGTCGGGTATTTTCAGCGGATACTAGATTTTGGTAAACTTACTTTTGAGGATCAGCTGGATCAGCGCTACGGAATCACCGGTACTACAGATGAACAATTTGAACGAACTACCGTCTCTGCCGCAGATATATCTCTTGGTATGATCTATACGGCAAAGCACTTTTACGCTGGAGCCTCTTTAAACCATATTAATCAGCCGCAACAGAATTTTGACGAAGAAGAATCATCATTCCTACCCATACGATATACGATACATGCCGGAGGTTTTATAAGGAACAACAATTTCCGGAAGTCTGATTTTGTGTTATCTCCAAACTTAATATACCAGCGCCAGGGTGAATTTAGTTACCTGCATGTAGGTGCCTATTTTGGTTCGGAACTATGGACACTTGGGGCCTGGTATCGGGTAAATAATAATGTAGTCGCCATGCTTGGTTTTAACCTCAATAAATTTCGATTTGGATATAGTTATGATCTACCGGTAGGGAACGATAATACAGGGCTTCAGAATGCGCATGAAATTACGGCTGCCTATTCGTTCCGGTTTTCAAAGAAGAATAAAGTGAAAAACAGGTATAACGGAAAATGTCCAATGTTTCAAAGACGCCTCTTTTAATAATTCCCCTAAAACTTACCTTATGAAAACCCTGTTAATACTGTTTTTGATCTTGTCTTTTTCCTACTGGTGTCAAGGTCAGAGTGAATCTCCTACCTATCGTATTGTAGCTATTAGCGCCTCTGATAGCACCGTGCAGAGCGTCTCTAATGAAATCGCTCTTCATTTACCCTTGCGTATTTACTTACCTTCTGCCTTTTCACCGAATGGCGATGGACTCAACGACACTTTCGGGCCGGTAGGTGAAGGAATAGACCAATTTAAATTAACGGTTTATAACCGATGGGGGGAAGTAGTTTTCCACTCTCAGGATATCGCTGAAAAATGGGACGGCCGGCATAAAGGAACGCCCGTACCCTTTGGTAGCTATAACTATGAAGTATTTGCCATGGGAAAAGAAATTGGCCAAGTACGCAAAGCAGGTAGTGTAACCGTAGTCAACTAAGCCCGCAATTATGAAACTTACTTTCTCATTATTATTCTTTTTGTTAGCTATAAGTGCTTCAGGGCAGGTTATAGAAACATCCATAAAAGAAGGGTGTGTGCCCTTTAGTTCAACATTTACGTATTCAGGTCCGGAGGCCGCATCTTATAGTTGGACATTCGGAAATGGCCAGACGTCATCGGCTGAATCACCTACCATACTTTTTGATAAAGCGGGTAACTATCAGGTAAGCTTGAATATCATGACCACACTAAATCAATCAGTTACCATTAACTTGAGTGACCCTATCATCGCTAAAAATAAGCCTGAGGTAGATTTTAAGACAGACGATACCAAGGTCTGTGCTTACGAGCCAATCGCTTGTGTTAATAATTCCAAAGATGCTCCCCGGTTTTTATGGGATTTTGGAGACGGTACAAGCTCTACAGCCATTAATCCTACCCACATTTATGAAAGAGGCGGAAAGTACTCCGTGATCCTGGTGGCTTATAATGAAATTGACTGTTCGGAAATTTTGGTCAAAAATGATGTGATTGAAATTATAGAAGCTCCAACATTAGAGATACTGACAGACCAGAAATCTGCTTGTTTGGATAATCCAACCATTGCATTCTCTACATCTTCTGCTTACAGCTCCTATTTATGGGATTTTGGAGATGGCAACTCTTCTATCAGTGCTCGTCCTATTCATACATATAATAATGGCGGCAACTATCAGGTGTCCCTAACGGTAACATCTGCCAATGGCTGTACACTGACCAAAGGGTTAAAAGATCCTATTCAGATCCACCAATTACCTCAGGCCCAGCTATCATTTTCAGACGATAAGGTATGTGCAGGAGGTACCATTAACTTTTCAGGTGATTTTCAAGAATCACAGAATATAGTATGGACTTTTTCAGATGGCTATACTACGGAGGAAAAAACTTTTGATCGTGACTTTCAAAGCGTAGGTAAGTATGATGTAACGGCTAGCATTACAAGCGCTGAAGGTTGTACACAAATAATTCACCAAGAAAATGCGATTGAAGTTATTCAAACAGCCTCACCCAACATAGACCTTGGTGTACGCGAGGGGTGTGCTCCATTTAACGTATCGTTTACCAATGCCACCGCGGGAGTTTCTGAAACCATCTGGGAAGTGAATGGAATAACATTAAACGGTGAGAACGTATCTACTTTACTCACCAAGGCCGGAATATATGATGTAAACGTTACTTTGCTGTACGCTTCCGGATGCAGTGAAACTATATCCTATGACTCAGCCATCGTAGTTAATGAGCAGCAGGTGACTATTTTAAGCTCTGCTGAAACAGGATGTAGAAATACAACTGTACAATTCGAATTGAGTACGTCAGAGATCTCAGGAGTTACCTGGGAGTTTGGAACATTAAGCACGGCTTCAGGAAATAGTGTGGAATATACTTTTAATGAGCCTGGTAACCACATCATAAAAGCTTCTTTCACTAACAAATTCGGATGTAAACAAGATGTGGAATTGTCAGATCCTATCCGGATCTATCCGGATACTATTGCCTATAGCCGTCCTGAGCGTATAGTGAGCTGTCAGTCTGCCGAGGTTTTCTTTGATGGCAGTATGGGTTCAGACTTTTGGCATTGGGATTTTGGAGATGGTAATACTTCTCAAATCACCAATCCTACTCATTTCTTTGCCAATCCCGGCCGTTATCAGGTATCACTAATCACTAATAATGAGTATGGCTGTGAAACCACCATTTCAAATTATAATGAAATCATTGTTAGTGATATAGAAGCTTCTTTTACACAAACTGTCATGGACACCTCAAAAGCGTGCCCCGATTATACAATGCAATTTCAAAGCACGGTAACCAATGCGGTTAAATACCTTTGGGAGTTCGGCACTGCAGAAACGTCCGAAGAACCTAATCCTATCATCGATATTAACGCCAATAGTACCTCGGTAAACCTGACCGTTTGGGACCAGTACGGATGCTCCAGTACGATTACCCGGTTCACCTCCTCTCCGAGAAAGGGCTGTGCCTCAGATACTATTCCACCTAGCGACTATACTGATCCTTCAGACTCAATTTCAATAAGTCAAAGAAATGTCCGCGTTTGTGATATCACGGCAGGTATTAATTTTCCAAATTTGGCTCCAGAGGCAGAAAGTTGGCTTTGGAACTTCGGTGATGGTACTACATCCAACACCTATGAGCCCGAACATTATTATGAAAACAGCGGCACCTATTTTGTTCAGCTGATTGCATATTATTCTGATGGCAGTATAGACTCACTGGATCATAGCAGGGTAGAAGCTGGAAAACCTTCTGCGAACTATAGTGCTACCCAGGAATTTACCTGTCTTGGTACAGAAGTACAGTATACATCACCAAAAGGAAGCATCCAATCCTGGGAGTGGAATTTTGGTACCGGTGATACATCATTAGAAGCTTCGCCCATTTACACCTACAGCAAACCGGGTATATACCAAGTGTCCTTAATTGTGACAGACTCTTCCGGCTGTCAAAGCAAAGTGATCAAAAATGTTTCCGTGGGCAATCCTTACTACAACTTCGAATTCCAGGATAATTTGTGTAAAACTGACCCATTAGAAATAGATCACAATCTTGCTGGTTTTGACAGCTACGAATGGAATTTTGGCGATGGGAATACGTCAAATGATAAATATCCCAAGCATAGCTATAGCCAACCTGGCGTCTATTCAATATCCATAACCGCCAGCGCTACTAGTGGCTGTTCACAAACATTTTCAATGGATAAGAAGATAACTGTAAACCATCCAATAGCCAAGTTTGAAGCCGACAAGATTTACGGCTGCAATGCTTTAGACGTAGCCTTCTCAAATAAATCTGAAGGAGCACAGTCTTTTCAATGGTATTTCGGTAATAGCGAAGCTTCTCAATTGCCCGAACCCAAAGCTTCTTTTGGTGTAGGTATGTATGACATAACCCTTGTAGCCTCAAAAAACGGATGCTCGGACACCACCCAAGTTCAGCACTATATAAAAGTGGATTCACTCGCTGCCAATTTCACTTTTACCCAAGAGCAGGCTTGTTTACCGGTAAATGTGCAGTTTAATGATGAGAGTGTAGGAGCAGCAGAATGGCTTTGGGATTTTGGGAACGGAAATACTTCTACAGAAAAAAATCCAGCATATACCTTCACTACGTATGTAGAAAGCGTACAACTTGAGATAACAAACGCAAATGGTTGTAAATCATCTAAAACCATTGCCTTAGAACCTTTATTAAATGTAGATTTCAATCCTGCTAAAGCCCAAGCCTGTGTGGGCGAAGACATTTTATTTGAAAACACATCAAATCACGGTCTAGCTTGGTTCTGGGATTTTGGTGATGGTAACACCTCTACTGACGAAAGTCCCACGCATGCTTACATGAAGGTGGGTAGCTATTCTGTAAAGCTAATGGCTACCTCTCCTGACGGCTGCGAGTCTTCTGTGATCAAAGAAAATGTGGTTGAAATAAAAAGTGTAACCGCAGGTTTTGATGTAACAGTGAGCGAAACAAGCTGTGCACCTCTACTCGCTACCTTTGAAAACTTATCAACAGGAGCAGAAAGCTATATCTGGTCTTTTGGTGACGGGTCGTCATCTACGTTGGCATCTCCTTTTCATATTTTCACGCAGGCTTCTGAGTATGATGTTTCGTTGATCGCTAAAAACAGCGTTGGATGTAGCGATACTCTATTGGTTGAGAAACTTGTAACGGCTACGGGACCTAAGTCATCAATTTCTGTATCAGATTCAGTAGTTTGTCATCCGGAAAGCATCCAGTTTAAGGATGTACAGTCGTCCGCCACCTCATGGGAGTGGATCTTTGGCGATGGAAATCGTTCAACACTCAAAGACCCTGTACATCAGTATACGGATCCAGGAATCTATAATGTCTCATTGTTAGCTACTGATAGCGATGGCTGCCAGCAGCACCTTTTCTACGATTCTATAAAAGTAATATCTACACCAAAAGCCGAATTTGAGCTTACTGAACTTACCTCTTGTATTCCTGCAGTTGGAAAAATAACCAATACTTCTTCAGGACTTCAAAATGCCTCTTTCTCTTGGGATTTTGGAAACAATACAGGTTCAAACGCCCATGAGCCTAACTTAAGGTACAATGAATCCGGTAATTATAGCCTTTCACTTACGGTTACTAATGAAGGACTGTGTTCAGACACTCAGACATTTTCAGAAACCATTGTAGTTTACGATACCACTTATCTTTCAGAACCGGACGTACTTCAGCTATCTGTGGAGCATAATGAACAAGTAAGCTTAAAAAGTAGCCCTTATCAATTGAATAACTTCAAATATAATGTGGTCTACAGAAAGAAAAATGACGAAGCATCATTCATTGCCTTCGATACATTATGGAACTCTGCGGATGTGGTTTACGCTGATGCAGATGTAGACCCAATACATAATTTTTATAATTATAAGATTCAATCTCACGTTTACTGCCATGCTCCGGTTGAAATTCAAGGATTGAATATGTACAAGTCCATTAAACTAGAGGCTATGGCGCAGGATAGCAGTATTGTCCTGAACTGGAGTCCGTATGAAGGACATGCTTTTAGCCATTATGTGGTGTCTAGAAGGTTCAAAGAGGGGCCATGGAAAAATATCGCCGAAGTGAATTCCGATCAAACCACATTCACTGACCTGGAAGAACTGTGCCCATCAGTTTATGAGTATCAAATAAAAGCAACGCACCTCAATGGGGGAGAGCTTTTTTCAGCTAGCAATACTTTTACGGCCCAACCGAATTTCAATGTTTTTAAAAATCAAACCGTTGAAATTATCCGGTCATCCGTGGAAGCAAACTCTGCGGTATTCACAGAATGGAAAGCGCCAATCATAGGGCCGGATAAAGTCAGTTATTACCAGATAGAGCGATCGGTAAACGATCAAGACTATGAAGTGGTAGCAGAGGTGCCTAAAGGCATTACTAGCTTCTTGGATTATGAGGTAAATGTTAACGATCAACAGTATACCTACCGTATAGATGTAATTAATGTCTGTGATGTACAATCCTTAAAAAGTAATAGCGGAAGCTCAATTCTGGTTCAAAAAGAAACTAAGGAATATGTAAATACCTTAAAATGGAATGACTATTTTGGTTGGCAAGAAGGTTCATCTAAATATTTACTACAGCGACAAAATGAGTATGGAGAGTGGAAAACGGTTGAGGTCTTGGATAAAGATCAAAAGGAGACCACTATTGACCTGTCGGGCTATTAATTCAAAATATCAGAGAAAGCTCAAAGGTATATTACTATGCATAAGCCTTTTAGTGATGAACGTAACCTTTGGGCAGCACACTATAGATGATCAAAAAGCTTTTTTCAGTTTAGAGTTGGGATCTTCACCCGAGGAACTCAACGGTCATCTACAGCTTGACCTTACCATTTCATATGGTCTGAAATATTACAAATACAGAAGTAAGGACCTAAAGACCATCTACGGCTTAAAAGTGCATGAGATCAACTTAGGCTTCAGAGAGGATAAGCTAGAATACATTGATATTTATTACGACAAGTTAGATCATGATGAGTTCGAATCCTTAATATCTTATTTAGAAACCAGTTACGGTTCATCCGTTGAATTTCAACCAGCAGAGAAAGGGATAACCGAAGCGGTCAGGTGGCAGGGCAAAACTACCGTTCTGGACGTATACAGATATGGCTCTGAAGTCATTGACCAGGAAGATAAGAACAAATCCGTTGTAGCCATTTCCAGGCCGCTTAAGTAGTCAATCCATGACATCTTACACTAAATCCGGTTAAAGTGCTGTCATTCTGTCATTTTTCAGCAGATGGAATGGTATTTGAAAATTGCGGTCTAGACGAAAATTAATTTTAAATATTACACTGACATGGCAGAGAAAGGTACAATTTCGATCCACACCGAAAATATTTTCCCCATCATTAAAAAATTCCTTTATTCAGATCATGAGATCTTTTTGAGGGAGTTGGTCTCAAACGCAGTTGATGCAACACAGAAACTGAAAAGGCTTTCTTCTTTAGGCGAATTAAAAGAAGATATAGGGAGCACGCGAATTGAAGTAAGCTTCGATAAAAAGAAGAAAACGATCACAGTAAAAGATCGAGGTATCGGGATGACAGCCGATGAGATCAAAAAATACATAAATCAAATTGCCTTTTCCGGGGCTACGGAGTTTGTAGAAAAATTTAAAGATAAGGGAGACGCTAAGGATATCATCGGCAAGTTCGGTCTAGGGTTCTATTCGGCTTTTATGGTGGCCAAGGAAGTAGAGATCATTTCAAAATCTTATCAGAAAAATTCAGAGGCAGCTAAATGGGTTTGCGATGGCTCCACAGAGTTTGAAATTAGCACAGCTAAGAAAAAGGACAGAGGTACTGAAGTAGTACTGCACATTGCGGAAGACTCTGAAGAATTCCTGGATGAATGGAAGATCAAAGGCATTCTTGATAAGTATTGTAAATTTCTTCCGGTTGAGATTCAATTTGGCACCACTGAAGAAAGCGTAGAAGATGGCAAGGATAAAGAAGGAAAGCCCAAGTACAAAACGGTTAAAAAAGACCGAATAATTAATGAGACCGAACCTCTCTGGACTAAATCGCCTTCTGAATTGAATGATGAAGACTATTTGAAATTCTATCGTGAATTATATCCTATGACAGATGATCCCTTGTTCTGGATCCATCTAAATGTGGATTACCCATTTAACCTTACCGGCATACTGTACTTCCCAAAAGTTAAAAACGATTTTGAGGTACAGAAAAATAAAATCCAGCTGTATTCAAGGCAAGTGTTTATTACGGATGAAGTAAAGGATGTGGTTCCTGAGTTTTTGATGTTACTCCATGGCGTTATTGACTCTCCTGATATTCCTTTGAATGTTTCTCGAAGTTACTTGCAGTCAGATAGTAACGTAAAAAAGATCAATTCACACATTACTAAAAAGGTAGCTGATAAACTAGGAGAACTTTTCAAAAAGGATCGTAAGTCTTACGAAGAAAAGTGGGATGATATTGGCGTATTCGTAAAATACGGTATGTTAAGCGAAGATAAATTCTACGAGAAAGCAAAAGAATTCGCTCTGTTTAAGAACACAGAAAAGGCCTTTTTTACGCTTGAGGAATACAAAGACAAGGTGAAAGATAATCAGACCGATAAAGACAAAAACCTGATCTATCTCTACACTACGGATGAAGGAAAGCAGCATACTTATATCGAGGCTGCCAAGAAAAAGGCCTATGACGTTCTACTAATGGATACGATGATTGACAGTCATTTTGTCAACTTCATCGAACAAAAGTTAGAGACTACACAGCTTAAACGTGTTGATGCCAGTACAGTAGACAAGCTAGTAGATAAAGACGAGAAGATAGACAGCGTACTAAGCGAAAAAGAAACTGAAAAGGCGAAAACTATTTTTGAAGGGGCTATTAATAATGAAAATATGAAAGTAGCTATTGAATCGCTTTCCCCTGATGAAATGCCTGTTACCATCACGATGTCTGAATTCATGCGAAGAATGAAAGATATGGCGCAGACCGGTGGTGGGGGCTACTATGCTATGATGGGCAATATGCCGGATCAGTTTGATGTGACGGTAAACGCTAACCATCCAGTGGTTTCAAAGATCTTAAAATCAAAAAAAGAGGAGAAAAAGCAGCAGTTAGCTAAGCAAGCCTTTGATTTGGCTATGCTTTCTCAAAATATGTTAACGGGTGCCGACCTAACCAACTTCATTAATAGAAGTGTTGAGTTAGCCGCTGAATAATTATAGCTGATATCTATCCGATGGCTTCAATCCATCGGATAGATAAAAATAATCATAGAGCCATTAATTCTTTATAATCCTCAATAGCCTTATTTACAATTTCCTTTGCCGTGGTAGCATCTTGAAATTCCTCTACCTGCACTGTTTTATTTTCCAGTTTTTTGTAGTCCTCAAAGAAATTTTTGAGTTCGCGTTTAAAATGCTGTGGTAGTTCACTGACATCATTTATGTGGTTAACGCCCATGTCATTTTCTGCTACTGCTATGATCTTATCATCCATTTCACCAGCATCCAACATACGCATAACCCCAATAACCTTTGCTGAAACGATACAAAGGGGTACGATTGTGATTTGAGATAGAATAACAATATCCAACGGATCTTTATCATCGCAATACGTCTGAGGTATAAACCCATAATTGGCAGGATAATACATAGATGAATAAATAACCCTATCCATCATCAGAAGACCCGAGTCTTTATCTAGTTCATATTTGGCTCTGGTATTTTGTGGTATTTCAATAATGCCGTTGACTATATCCGGGCAGTTTACACCCACGGAAACTTTATGCCAGGGATTACTCGGTTTTATTTCCATGCTTTTCTATTTACCGTTGAAGGTCGTTAATAATTTTAGGTTCTCCTATTCCAGGTAGATGAAGGCTCACATTTTTTAATATTACCTTCTTAAAAAAGGAATGCCATGCTATTTTTGAACGCGTTATAAAACTTTAGAATAATGAGAAAATTGTTTTTGCTTCCTCTCTTTTTCATTGCTTGTTCACAATCTTCTGAGCTAAATGAGGCCACACCAGAAGGCCCTTCGGGTATTCCGGCTGGGGCCAAACAAGAACCTTATAGCCATAATGCCAACCTGATAAAGGTTACTATAGAGCGCTCTCCAGGAATACCATCCGAGCAAGGCGATTATTTAGAAGGCCAAAAGCAGGGAAGTTGGACTACTTACCATAACAATGAACTTGTGAAATCAGTGACTACCTATCTTCGTGGTGTAAAACAAGGAGTATCTGTAACTATTGATGACAGAGGCCAATTGCTCACCAAGGCCTACTACAATAATGGTCAATATGACGGAGAGTATCTGGCCTATAAACGGACGAAAGTAGTAGAGAGAAGGTTTTACAATAAGGGTAAACTGGAAGGCACCTTAAAAAAGTACTACGACAGCGGTAATATTATGGAAGAAAGTATCTATCAAAACGGGAAGCTAAATGGTATTGCCAAATGGTATGACCAAGAAGGAAACGTTACTCTAGAGTACGAATATCAGGATGGGCAGCTGATCAAAAAGTAAAAATCTTTCAAAAGCAGACATTATGTCTCTTTTCGGCATATTTTAAATATTAAAGGCTGACATAATTTCCGAAATTGAGTGTTTTAATGGATTGGCACTTCAGTTGATAATTAAGAGTCAAAAGTTAAAACAAAATTTAAAGAAGGATATTATGACACTTATTAGAAGAACAAACAACGATTTATTCCCAACATTTTTCGATGATTTTTTTGGCAGGGATATGTTCAATTCAGGGTTGACTAACCAAGTTAGATCAACTACGCCAGCGGTAAACATTCGCGAAGATGATGATGCTTACCACGTAGAATTAGCTGCACCTGGTATCAATAAAGATGATTTCAAAGTTGAACTAGACAATGATCTTTTGACTATCTCATATGAGAAAAAAGAGGAGAAAAAGGAAACTGGTGCATATACCAAGCGTGAGTTCAGCTATCAATCATTCAGCCGATCTTTCAATCTACCTAAGAGCATAGAAAACAGCAAGATAGCGGCAAGATATACTGATGGTGTTCTACACCTGGATATTCCAAAAAAAGAAGAGGCAAAACAAAAGCCATCTCGATTGATTAAAATCGGATAAATGGAATGATTAACGTCCTGGATTTTCCCAGGACGTTAATTTTTGTTAAACGGCACAACATTTGTCTTGTATAGTCGTAATTAATTTTACGAATTTCACGGCTTTCTGCTGTAATATGTTATTAGCCCAAAAGTTTAATTTTTAATCGACTAACTGAAGTATGAAAAAATTTGGTGCATTAGTAGCGGCTTCCGTCCTGGGTAGCCTGGTGACAGTAGGAAGCTATGAGTTAATAAAAAGTGACGAGAGAAAAGATGAAAATAATATAATTAGCACAACACCGATAGTGCAGGCATCCTACTCCATGGCGGGTAGTGAGTTGGCCCCGCTTGACTTTACCGTAGCCGCTGAAAAAGTAATGCCCGCAGTGGTACATATTCGTTCTACACAGAGGGCAACTTATTCGAGCAGAGATCAACAAGTTCCCGAACAATTTAGAGATTTTTTCGGCCCTTTTTTCCGCGATGAAAGAGGGGGTGGAAGCCCGATGCCAAGGCAAGGAACCGGATCGGGAGTGCTGATTAACAATGACGGTTATATTGTTACTAATAATCACGTAATAGATGGTGCTGATGAACTCGAAGTAACCCTGCATGATAACCGTAGCTTCAGTGCTCAGGTAATAGGTACCGACCCTACAAGTGATTTAGCAGTGATCAAAATTGAAGAAAAAGGGCTGCCCTACTTGACCCTCGTAAATTCAGATCAGGTGAAGGTAGGTGAGTGGGTGTTAGCCGTTGGAAATCCTTTTAATTTAAATTCTACCGTAACAGCCGGCATAGTAAGCGCTAAGGGAAGAAGTATCAACATTATTGGCTCGAATCTGCGAAGAATGCCGGGCGATAGTTTAAACCGGGCTATTGAATCTTTTATCCAAACCGATGCTGCTGTCAATCCGGGGAATAGTGGCGGAGCTCTGGTAAATTTAAACGGTGATCTGATGGGTATTAATACGGCTATTGCCAGTCCTACCGGGGCTTATTCGGGTTATTCGTTTGCGGTTCCATCCAATATAGTGAATCGAGTAGTAGAAGATCTAATCACGTACGGAGTAGTTCAACGCGGATGGTTAGGGGTAAGCATAACCAGTGTAACCAATGATTTTACTGATCGCAATAACTTAGACTTAAATGTAGAAGCCGGAGCATACATAAATGGTATTTCACCTAAAAGCGGAGCACTGGATGCAGGTATTGAAGAAGGTGATGTGATTATTAAGGTGGATGATATGAAAATTAATAATACAGCCCAGCTGATTGGCTACATAGGCGGTAAGCGTCCGGGTGATATTGTAAAAGTAAAAGTTGACCGTAATGGGGAAAAGATATTCTTTGATGTTACCCTTAAGAATCGTGATGGAAGTACAGATATCGTAGAAAAAACCCCAGAAAATGTATTTACTGTTTTAGGCGCGGATTTAGAGGATTTAGATTCTAAAACTCTTAAACGTCTTGACATTAAAAGTGGTGTCCGTGTTTCACAAATAGGGAAAGGACAGATTCAGAAGCACACCGATATGCGTGAAGGATTTATCATCACCAAAATTGATGGTGAACCTGTAAAATCTAAAGAAGATGTACAAGATCTGCTAGAAAACAAGAGAGGAGGAGTCTTGTTAGAGGGTATTTATGAAAACCAGCCTGGGCCATATTATTACGGGCTAGGTCTATAGACGAAAAAGATTGAAATTTATTTAGAAACTAGCGATCGCATTTGAAAAAAATGCGTAAACTTAAATACGATCTTTGAATTTTTGAACATTTATGAAAAGACTCTTTAAGAAAGGAGAGCGTGTAAAAAACGCAAGCGATGGGAGAGTAATGGAAGTCTTAAACTACATTCAAGACAAGAGCTCCTATCTTGTTGAATGTGCCTGGTTTGACCTTGACAAGAAGGAAATCAGAAAGCACAGATTTAAACAGAATAATCTTTTAAAAGCAAGCTAGATAAACCCCGGTCTGATTAAGATCGGGGTTTTTTGTTGTACAGTATTTCGCATTGATCAAAATCATTTTATAGTCTGACAAATCGATAAAGAGATTCCTTTTTAGTCTAGTTAGCTTGGCGGTAAAAGCATCAAAATGAGCCTACATCTAGGAGCACAAAAGGGACAAATAGCCGATATAGTACTTTTAAGTGGAGATCCGTCACGCGCGAAGTATATAGCAGATAATCTCTTACAGGACAGCTACTGCTACACCCGGATAAGAAACATGCTCGGATTTACCGGAACGTTTAACGGCACCTCGGTTTCTATCCAAGGAACTGGCATGGGGCAAGCATCATTGGCTATTTACGTTCATGAACTGATACAAGATTATGACGCAAGAACGATGATCCGCGTGGGAACGTGCGGAGCCATCCACCCTGACCTCAAACTGGGCGATATTGTTATAGCTCAAGGTGCCTGCACGGATGCTAGCTTTAATAAAATCCATTTTCAAGGAATGGACTTCGCTCCTATTCCAAGTTTTCGTCTTCTACGGCAAGCAGCTGACATGGGTAAGGCTTTGCAAACACCCGTACACATCGGTAATGTATTTAGCACAGACCTTTTCTATGCAGAAAACGATCCTCAACGCTGGAAAATATGGGCCGATCACGGCATATTATGTGCTGATATGGAAACCGCGATGCTTTACACAATGGCCATAAAAGCCAAGGTAGCTGCACTAAGTATATTGACGGTAAGCGACCATATTATTCGGGGCGATGAATGTACGGCACAGGAAAGGGAAAAGTCCTTCCTGGAAATGGCTGAGCTGGCTCTACGTATTGCTACTTAACATTTTGATCCTACAGTAAAATATCGATAGTCGAAATACGTTAAGACATTATTCAAAATCTAATATTTGTCTTTTGTGCCGTATCGTTTATGATAAAAGCTTAGTTTTTGAAAGCAGTAAATGCCAGCACTCCTACTCCAAAGAATACCGTACCCATACCTCCTAAAAGTACGATTAAGAACCACCGGTCCATGAACGTGTTTACCAAGGTATCGTAAGGATCAACCGGATTCACAAACATTTCTACTTGCTCGCCCAACCGATAACTTGGTGGGTCTGAAGAAGTACTTGAATAGTAGTAGAGTGTATCTCCCTCAAAAATATATTCAAATGTAGGTTGATAAGGATCATCCACCACTGTAGCTGTCACCACCACACCATTATTCGCCAGCTCTTGGTTACTCATAAATACAAAAACTACAATGGTGAGAAAAATTAGGCCAACAAAAGCGAAGATACCTCCCACTAGTTTACCTACGTTTTTGCCTGATCGCTGTGCTATTCCTTTATTCGGCCGAACTCGATATTCATCATCTGAAATATCTTCATCAATGAGCTCTACTAGCTCTTTGGATTCTTTGAGTCCAAGCCCAAAATTATCGCTTACGTACTTAATTGCTTCAATTTTTCGGCCCTGGATAAGAAGGCCACGTACATGTTCTTTTTGTTCATCAGATACTGCCATGCAACAAGATAGGAATTTTGTTTAAATATTAAGCACTGATTTGAAAGAGCGCCCTATCGGAATAAAGCTATCACCCACCTGCACATCTTCATGGTTGTAGGACTTAATGTGGTTTTTATTAACGATGTAGGATTTATGTACCCGTATAAAATGCGCTGGAAGTACGTCTAGAAGTTGTCTCATACTTAGGTAACTGATAATAGTCTCGTTAACCAACACCACTTTTACATAATTTCCAAGACCTTCGATATATAGTATTTCATCGGCCCTTACTTTGAAGGTGCGTTTTTCGGCCTTAATCTCAACGGAGTCTTCACGTCTAGACCTAAGCATATCTTGTAGCTTCATATTTTTGTCCTGTTCAGCAAACCATAATTGTGCTATCTTAATCGCAGAAACAAACAGAACCGTTGAATTGATAAGTATAATAGAGCGTAGTATCACTGCAAGACTGAATAGATCAGAGGCCCCAGTGTCTAAAAAACCTTCGTAAAAGAAGTACGTGAACAGCCGCTGTAGTAGACCCGCTAATAGTAACATGAACAAATAAGCTCCCGAAAAAGAGGCTATTTTACGAGATTCAAGGAATTTGGGAATGAGCGTGTAAATGGTAAAATAGACGGCCAGTATTCTAACCGGAAGCAGAATGAACTCCAAAAAATAGGAGGCATAGTAATCCCCGTTTTTAGCCCAGATCAATCCAAAAACAAGATAGTAGATCAGCCAGAAAGAAAAATGAGTAACTACCCTGGATCCAAAAAAGTAGAATGTTTTCATACTTGACTAAAATACGAAATACGATGTCATTAGGCTGATGCTTTTTACATCGCCAGAGCTGTAGTTGAAATAATAACGTCATTAATCACCATAAAGAGCCGTTTATTCACGAAAAAAAGATGATACAAAAACTAACAGTTCTTTGCGTTCTAGTTTCTATCTATTCCACTTCGGCACAAGAGCTCAAGCGAAGGGCACACATTGGTGCCTCTTTCTCCAGCCCTGATGGTATCGAAGCTGGTGCTATAGTGCGGCGAGTAGAAGAAGGTTCAGCCTTGGCCAAAGCCGGTTTGGCTGTCAATGACAAAGTAATTAGGTTGAATAACGAATTGATCAAAGAACCTAACCGATGGAGTGATATACGCTATGATCTACGAGAGGATGATGAGATCAACCTTGAAGTGCTAAGAGGAAATGAAGTGATTGAATTATCCGCCAAATTAGAGGCCTTACCAAAAGAATCTTACCAAGATATTCAAGTGGTCTACGGAACCGTAATGTCTGACTATGGAGATAGAATCCGTACCATCACCACCTATCCTGAAAATGGTAAATCAAAACTACCCGCAGTCTTTGTTATGGGCGGCCTAAGTTGTAGCTCCGTAGAAGTATACCCTGGCAGAGGAGAAAACGGCTGGACTAGGGTTTTAAGGGATATTTCTACAAAATCAGGGATGGTAGTCATGCGAGTGGAAAAACCAGGAGTGGGTGATAGTAACGGTGATTGTGGCGAAAGTACTTTTTTACAAGATATTGCCGCATTCGAGGCGGCCTATCAAAGCTTGAAAGAATTGGATCAGGTTGATTCTACCAATATCATCATTTACGGTTCGAGTATGGGCAGTGCACTGGCACCGCATCTGGCGAATAAACTTGGAGCATCCGGAATTATATCAGATGGCACGTTTGTCAAAACATGGTTTGAACATATGCTGGAAATTGAGCGAAGAATCAGATCCTTTGAAGGGGACAGTCCAGGGGAGGTTGCTCAAAAAATGAATGAAGGGTATATTCCACTGTACTACGGCATGCTGATTGAAAAGAAATCATATGCTCAAGTGATTAAAGAGCAACCCCAGCTAGACCGTTATAATTATCATTCGCCAAATCACATGTACGGTAGACCGATGTCTTATTACCATCAGGTGCAAGATTTCAACTTTGCTAAAGGGTGGGAAGAGCTAAAAGTACCTGCGCGAATTATTCAGGGTACCAATGACTGGATCATGTCTGCTGATGATAATGACATGATCATTGATATTTTAGAAAAAAATGGGCATCAGGATCATAAGATCTATCGTTATAAAAACCTGGATCATTGGCACATGATCCATGAAAAAGCCATAGATTCCTACCTAGGAAAAGAAGGCCGCTGGGAAGATAAGATCAGTCAGATTATCATAGATTATACGCACGAGTTAGCGGGGAAATAATTTCTGATTTCAATTAATCAAAAATGTGGTCTGCATAGTCAGACCACTACTTTCTTAGGTCTACTTTAGGATTTCTGCAGATCTATAATAGAGTTCCGTTTTCTTCAGCAATGGCATACTTATGATAGATCATTTTCACCATCTTCACATCATCAAAAACCGGTGTAACTGATGGCATCTGCACTTAAGTTAACGAGAGTTTCGATATAAAATCCGACCTACAGCGTCATTGCGGAAATTTTCTTCTAATCTTTTATTTAAAAGGAAGAAAATTATCCGCAATCCCCCCGGTCCAGTATTATGAAATACATGATAAAATCATCTTTGATCAGAATATCTCTGGCTAGGATGTGAGCATTGCCATGAGTTTGGGTTTAATGTTCAGAAGTGCTATTGAATTTGATCAAAATTTAGGCAATTGGAATACTAGTTCCGTCACGAGCATGACCGGTGTAGTTCATTTTTTCAGGTCTTTCGGGAAGAAATTAGAATGCAACGTTAATTGGCTGGGCCGACCCTTCGAGTACTCTTTTAGACATCACCTTGGGAGTAATAAACTTGATTTACTTGTCAGTGTTTGGAAGGTTTTCCACACTATGTAGGCCAAATTGCTCGAAATAATACCGAAATAATGTGTAGGATTTACATTATTCAATTGGCACAGTTTTATTACGGGTTGGCTAAAAACATTTGATTATGAAATTCATTAAAATTAGCGCTGCGGCTTTATTCATTTTTAGTGCACTAGGGATATATGCCCAAGAAAATCGGTCCGGAATAAAAGGAGGTTTGAATGCAAGTAATTTGTACATTGATGACTAGAGGATGAAAATGTTCGGTTCGGTTTTAATATAGGTGTTTTTAAACAGTTTGGTGTGGGTGCCTTTGCCATACAACCTGAATTGAATTTTTCAACAAAAGGGGCTAGTACAGAATATGGAGGCAGTCTATTTAATGGTGAAGCAGATTTTAATCTGAGTTACATAGAATTACCCATACTAGCAGTATTTAGAGTAGGTGATGCTTTCGATGTTCACGCCGGTCCTTATATTGGGTATCTGGTTGGCGCTAACTTCGAAGCTGAAGATAACTTCTTTACTACGGAAACCGATCTCGACAGAGACAACTTCAAGCCACTGGACTATGGTATTGCAGCAGGTTTAGCATTTAACTTTGATACGATCTCATTAGGTGCCCGATATAATTTTGGATTGCAAGAAGTAGCTGATAGTAGCGAAGCTGAAACTTTGCTGGGAGATGCTAAAAATTCGGTTGCACAATTATATATTTCTTTCAATGTTAAGTAGTTAATACAGTCGTAATAATAAGCCATTGGTGATTTGACTTAACACTTGAATTTTGCGGTGTTGAATAAGACGGTGTTGCACATAGTAAACCCAGCTTATTGCTAAAGCCCATCGGATGAGTCTTCTATTAATATATAGTGGTTACAAGCTTTTACTGCCCTGCTTTTGTTTTAATTCATCTGATGGTTAAATCCTGATTATACTGTTTCATTTATGAAAAGTTGATTTTAATCCTCTTTAAGTACGTCTACTGGGTTCATAAAGGCTGCTTTCAATGATTGGAAACTTGTGGTAAGCGCAGCGATCGTAAAAATGAGAAATACAGATTCAAGATAAGGCATCATACCTAAGGATACTTTATAAGCAAAATCTTCTAGCCAGTTTTGGATCAAAAAATAGCTCAGCGGAACCGATACAACGAATGCCACTAAAATTATTTTGAAAAAGCTATTATTTACCAGCTTTAAAATTCCCCAAACCGGAGCTCCAAGTACTTTTCGTATCCCTATCTGACGTTTCATTTGACTTACTGTAAACGAGATTAAGCTAAGCGCACCCAAGCAAGCTACGATAATAGCGATACTTGAAAAAGTTAAAAACAAGTTTAAAAAACGCTTCTCTCCGGCGTAGAGGTCTTGAAGCTCACTATCCATAAAAGTAAAATCTATAGGTCGCCCATTCGCATGTTTATTCCAAACCTTTGTAAGGCTTTGAAGCGTTTGTTCGATATCATTCGAGTTATATCTTACAATTAAATAGCTTACCGGCATTGTAATTTCACTCGCCAGAGAGAATATGACAGGTTGTATTTGGGTGTGCATGGAGGTAAAATGAAAGTCTTTAACCACCCCAATGACCGTAGCATTTTTCCGTGACCATTCACTACCTGTAAAGGCGAGTCCACTGAGCTTTGTACCCACCGGGTTATCAAAGCCTAAGAACTCTACAGCTGACTCATTCAAAACGTACGCGTTGGTGGCGTCAGATGAAAAATCTTTTGAAAAGGAACGTCCGTCTAGTACTTCTGCCTCCAGCGTCTCAAAGTAGTCGTACCCTACGATAATAGTAGAAACCATCACTTCTTCCTCTTCCGTGGTGTACTGCCTCCAGCCCCCGACTCGATTAACTGGGCTGTTGTTGCTAGTAGTCACGGAGGTGAAACTATTTCGTGATAATAATTCCTGCTTTATCAACTCATGCTTAGCTTGTAGTTCAGGTGTAGGCAAGGGCAGATACAAAACTGAAGAGGTATTTACACCCATTTTTTTATTACTCATAAACGAGATCTGCTCTCCAATAAGTAAGGTACTTGCCAGCAAAGTGGAGGTAGTGGCAAATTGAAATACGAGTAGTAACTTTCTAAAGGATAGAACCCCTCCGCGAATTTTGATTTGTTCTCCGCTAACAGATTGTAACGCACCCAATCCAGAAAGGTAAAATGCGGGGTAACTTCCGGTCAAAATGCCAATGAAAATGCCAAAAATCAAAAGTCCTAAAATAAAACTTGGGTTATTCAAAATGCTTGATTCTAGTGCTTTACCGGAAATTTCATTAAAGTAGGGCATAAATATTTCGGACAGAAGTCCGCCTAAGAGCACAGCGAATAGGGAAATTACTACCGATTCCGTAAGATGCTGATATACCAGTTGAATTTTGCTTGCTCCGGCTATTTTTCGCAACCCTACCTCTTTTGACCTACTACCGGATTTGGCAATCGCCAAGTTCATGTAATTTATACACGCAATAATCAAGATTAGAATCGCCACGGATAAAAAGACATAAGTGTATAAAATATCACCATTTGGTGCCAGTTCACCGTTGAGATCCGAAGTTAGATGGATGGATTCAAGTGACTGAAGAAAATACTCAGGTCCGTTATCATAATTATACCATTCTTTCACTAAAGGCTTTAGATTTTCCTCGATCAGATCAGCATTGGCACCTTCCCCAAGTTTTACGTAAGTGTAATGACTTGTTCCGCCTTTATTATTCGTTACCCAGTCAGGATAAGACGGTAAAACAGTAGCTTGAGAAATAATCATATCGGCATGAAAGTGACTGTTCGAAGGGAAGTCCTTCATAAGTCCTGTGATTTCCAGCGTAAAGTCATCCAACTCTAACGATCCACCTATAGGATTCTTTTCACCGAAGTATTTGACGGCCATTGACTCACTGATTACCGCAGTATTAACCCTGTCCAGAACGGTTGAAGGTTGGCCTTCGATTAAAGGGAAAGAAAAAACTTCAAAAAAAGTACTGTCCGCTACCAGCAGATCATCCTCTTGAAAAACTTTTTCGTTTCGTCTTACCAGGCCGCTGTTCGGGATTAGACGTGTCCATTTTTCGATTCCTGAAACATTGTTTAACTCCGGAGCGAAAAGATAAGTGATATTGGCACTCTTTGTTCTTCCCTCTCCGCCTTGCTGATGACTACCTGCCACCCGGTATATCCTGTCACTGTCCTGATGAAACTTATCATAGCTCCATTCATCTTGGACAAATAGTAATAACAGTAAAAAAGAAGTAATACCCGAGGTAAGACCAATACAATTGATCAACGTATAGCCTATTTTTTTTCTTAGATTTCTTAAGGCTATTTTCAGATAGTTTTTTAACATATTCATTTTGAGCTTTTGACCTGTAAGCACAAACCAAATTGTGTACCTGTTATTATTCTCGTCTGATAATCAGCATGTTATAATATTCCGACTTATAAATAAAGCATTTAAATGTTCCGCTTTGGAACAAGGCTGTTTCCAGGTGGAACACTAACGTTCCTTCAAATTATCTACAGGATTTTTAGAAGCGGTTTGGAAAGTGAGATAAGCTACTGTAAAAAGCGCAACAACCAAAAGAACCGCTGCCGAAATAACAAAGTCCAAAGGGTTTAAATCAATTCTATAGTTGAAGTTTTGGAGCCAGTGGTCCATAACAAACCAGGTTATAGGGATACCTATGACGATTGAAATTCCTATCAGCTTTACAAAATCGCTCATTAGAAGTGATAGAAGTTTAGGGATAGAGGCCCCAAATACTTTTCTCACACTCACTTCTTTCGTCCGTTGTGAATAGCTGATGGACGCTATGCCGAATAATCCGAAACACGCGATGACCACTGCTATGAAAGAAAAAGCGCTAAAAACCCGGGCGGTTTTTTTCTCTCCAATATATTGCTTCTCCAGGTCAGTCGATAAGAAACTATATTCAAATTCGAAGCGCTCCTCAAATTTCTTCCACACCTTTTCAACCTGGGCTAGGGTATGGGACATGTCAGTACCCGAAATTTTTAGGACTACGTGGTTATAGGCCGGACGTAAACAAAAAAGTAATGGCCTCACCGGACTGTGCAGTGAGCTGTAGTTGAAATCCTTCACTACTCCTATCACCGTACCGCGGGCGGGGGGTTGCCCGTCATTGTCCCAGGCCCAGGTTATTTCGCTACCCACATAGGGAGGTTCCAGATCCAGGTTAAGCGCTGCCGTTTCGTTCAGGATAAAGGAAGAGGAATCTGCAGGATTATTTTCTAAAAAGCTTCTGCCATAAAGTAGTTCAAGGCCTAAAACGTCTATCAGGTTGGCATCCACAAAAACTTCCGAAGAGCTTACTCTACTTTGGGGATCCTTCGTTCTGAAGATTGAATTTTGGTTGAACTGTTGTCCTGGAATATTTGATGCGGCAGATACCGCTTCCACACCTGAAATAGCCGAAAGTTCGGTTTGCACAGCTTCGAAACTACCGGCAAGATCCCTGTTTTTCATGGGAATTACCATTACCTGATCTTTATCGAAGCCGAGGTCTTGGTTATGGATATAGCTCAGTTGGTTGTAGATGATGATGCTACCCGCTATTAACATCAGGGATATGGCAAACTGAAAAACCATGAGCACCTTTCTGAACGTAGCGCCCTTGGGTCTGATCTTATCGATGCCTTTAAGGCTTTTCACCGGATGGATAGACGAAAGAAAAAATGCCGGGTAAAGGCCTGAAATAACCCCGGTAAAGATACCGGCACCTAACAGGATTACTATTAATTCAGGATGATGTAAGTAAGATATCTGCAGTGTTTTCCCCGTCACCTGATTAAAGAGGGGCAATGATACCTCCGCAATAAAGCCTGCCAGTATTATCCCTGCAACCGCGGTAAGAACGGACTCTCCTAAAAACTGATTTGTCACCTGAGACTTGTATGCTCCTAGTGTTTTGCGAATCCCGATTTCCTTTGACCTCTCTGTAGACCGGGCTGTAGTAAGGTTCATGAAGTTGACGCAGGCGATGATCAAGATGAACAAAGCTGCTGCTACCATGATATAGACGTAATCAATATTACCATTGGGTTCAAGTTCCCATCTTATCTGCGATTCCAAATGAATATCGGTGAGCTTTTGAAGCTTAAAATGGATTCCAGCATCAATGGCCCTTTGCAGATCTTCTTCTGTAACCTCCACGTATCCCTTTGCCCATTCCATCAGTTGACTCTGAAGTGCCTGAGGGTCTGCATCTGAATTCAGTTTTATGTAATTGAAATGCCCAAAATCAGACCAGGTGTAGTATGGGTCTTCCGGGTCTTCAAATGCTTTCATGGTGACATAAGAGATGAGCACATCAAAATGAAAGTGAGCGTTTGGCGGTACATCTTCAAAAACCCCCTCTACCATCAGGGCGGTCTGATCATCATTTATAGCCAGGGTTTTGCCGATAGGGTCGGCTTCTCCAAAGTACTTTTGAGCCATGCTTTCAGAAATGAGCAAACCACCCACTTGTTTCAAGACTTCATTTCTGTTCCCTTTTAAAAGCTTGAAGGAAAAAACATCGAAAAAGGTACTGTCCACACTTAGCACACCACTTTCGTCATAGGTAATATCCTTTTCCAAATTTCTAACCGAAAAAGTTTGCTTCGTCAACCCTGGCCCCCAGATTGGAGATAGGGAAACTGCCGACTGCACTTGTGGAAAATCCCTCACTATTGCTTGTGCCATAGGATGGGGCGTGCGTGTCTGGGGGTTATCCGTCCACCAAGCTATGCGATAGATATCATCCGCATTTTCGTGAAAGGTATCATAGCTCAATTCATCACGAACAAAAATGGCAATCAGCAAAACACAGGCCATACCAAAGCCCAACCCGAAGATGTTAATAAAGGAGTAGAGCCTTTCTTTTATCAGATTTCTAAATGCGATTTTTATGTAATTGCGGAGCATGATATTTGTTGTTATTGGTTTATTCGTTTCTTAACACATCGGTAGGGTTCGTAAGTGCGGCCTTAATCGTATTAAAGCTTACCGACAGCAACGCTATTATGATGGCGGTAAGGCCGGCCATGACGTACGGACCTATGCCCGGTTCAATATGGTAGGCGTACGTGGAAAGCCACTGACGTGTATAGAAGAAGGCTACGGGAAAGCCCAGTGCCAGCGACAAAAAGACCAGCTTCATAAAATCAGTAGAGAACTGGTAGACAAGGCCGCTCAGGTTGGCTCCCAATACTTTGCGTATTCCCGTTTCCTTGCTTCTGCGTTGCGCCATAAAGGCGGAAAGTCCAAAAAGGCCGAGGCATGAGATTATGATTGCCGTTAAGGCAAAACCAAAGGTCAGGTCACCGATCGTTTTTAAATCGGTGTAAGAACGTTGGCGCTGGTCGTCTAAAAATGTATAATCAAAGGGGTAGTTTTCTTCATATTGGGAATACACGGTTTCAATCTCAGTAAGTAGTTGTGGCAAGTTCTCCGTTTCAAACTGAATATAAGCACCCCAGGTCTGGTCGGGGTTACATTTTATAATCAGCGGCTCGATCTGTTCAGCCAGTGACTGATGATGATAGTTTTCCGCTATACCTACAATTTTACCCTCGTGTCCCCAAACCGTTAACGGAGATCCTATTGGCTCATCCAACCCCATGGCCTCAGCCGCTGCCTTGTTGATGATATACTGAGTATCCGCCTCACCTTGATCCTGAAAGGTGCTTCCCCGAATAAGGTCTATTTCGAAGGTGCTCAAAAAATCTTCACTTACCTGGATCACATTAAAAAAGAAAACCGAACCTTCAGGTTTGCCAGGCCAAAAAACACCGTTGTTAGCATTCGTAGTGCGTATAGGGTCTTGCTCGGTGAAACTTACCGACTCAACTCCAGGCAACGCCAATAATTCCTGCCGGTAGGCAGCTGACTTTTCCCTGATCCCATGCAATGGGTGGGAAAGAATATCATCGGTGCGAATACCGAGTGGCTTCTCCTGTATGTATTGGATCTGATAGAATACCACAATGGTAAAGACAATAAAAACCGTTGATAGTGTGAACTGGGTGACCACGAGTATCTTTCTCAAATCCAACAGTCCCATCGCCCTGGGCTTGAATTCTTTTTTGGCTGATAATTGAAAAGAAGAAAAAACCACGGCAGGATATAAACCCGACATTACACCTAGTATAATGGATCCGGCACCTAACGACAGTATCATCGCGATAGAATCGAAGGGCACTACGATATTCTTGTTCGTCAACGTATTGAAAACCGGCATGAGTATCTCCACGGTGGTAATCGCCAAAATAGCAGCCACTAGTGCCACCAGAATTGATTCTATGACCAATTGCACGATAATCTGTGTTCTCTGCGCCCCTATTGCTTTTCGTAAACCTATTTCTACACGCCTTTGACTGGCTACGGCCGTTGAAAGGTTGGTGAAGTTGATACAGGCAATAAGCAAGATGACCACGGCAATGATGGAAAGCAGCTTCACATTTTTAATCTTTCCGGAAAAATCCCGCCCTTCGGAAATGTCATTATGTAAATACATCTCCTCAAAGGGGTGCACAAAAAGCGCGTCATTGCGGTCGCTATGATTTACTAAGACCGTACTGAGTTTTGAATCTAAATTTGAACGATCCACACCCACTTCTGCTTCCAGGTAGGCCGTCACGTTGTAATTGGAAAAGGAGTGAGGGTTATTGCTCTTCCACCATGGTCTGTACCTATCCTCAAATTCCTGATAGGAAAGGATAAAATCAAACTGAAGGGAGGAATGGGCTGGAATATTCTCCAGTACGCCCCGGACGATATAGCTTTGCTTTTTATTATTCTCCTGGGAGATCTCTATGAAATGATTTAAAGGGCTTCCATTGGGAAAATACTTCTCAGCGAGTTCAGCCGTTATGACACAGCGTTTGGCGTGTTAAATAAATTCCACCTGTCCCCCTCCCGCAAGGGAAAACTAAATATATCCAGTAGCGCCTCATCTGCATAGATCCCTTGCTCCAAAAATTTGGAAGGCTCTTTTTCAAAAGCCACGTTGGCGGGGAAGACCCTGGTGATACCTTTAATTTCCGGGACTTGAGCGCGTAAAAGTGCTACCAGTGCTGAAGGAATATAGGGAACGATAGTTTTTTCGTTCTCACCACTTTTCTCAGTAAAGGCCTGATAGATGTGCTCCCCATTTTTATGAAAGCTATCGTATTTGAGCTCATCCCAAACCCAAAGAGAAATAAAAGCAAAACAGGCGATTCCAAAGGTGAGGCCAAATACATTTATAGCCGTGTAAACTCTTTGCCGATAAAGGTTCCTGAGGGCTATCTTAAAGTAGTTTCTTAGCATTGTAATCGATTTAAGTAGCTATTCCTTTCTCAAGTTTTCAACAGGATTAACCGTTGCTGCATTGCGCAGATTATAAAAGACACTTAGGGCCGCTACCAAAATAATCATGAGAATAGGTAGTATAACAGTCAAAACATTGGTCTCAAATCTGTAACTAAAATGCTGCAGCCATTCCTGCACTAACCACCAAGCTATGGATAGCCCGATAACACTTGCCACGATCGATAGCTGAAAGTAAGACTTCAGATATTGTTTTAGTATGAGTAATGTAGAAGCACCCAATACCTTTTTAATGGATATTATTTTATGACTGCCTCTCGCTTCGAGGTTTGACAGGCCAAATAATCCTAGTGCCGATAAAAGAATGGCCAGATAAGAAATATAGGCAAAGCCTGAGGCTAACCGATTATCTGATTGATTGAACTTATCGTACTCGTCCGTTAAAAAAGAGTAAGAAAATGGGTTGCCGGTGTCTAAGTCTTTCCAAACGTCAGAGACTTTACTCAGCAGTGCTTGCACATCTTGGGTTTTATACCTTATGCCAATTTGATCTCTAAGCCCTTTGGTTTTTGAAACTACCAGAAACAACGGCTTTATTTTGTCTTTCATATTATGATAGTGAAAGTCTTTAGCCACTCCTACTACTTCCACTTTCCTTTCTTCTGATCTGAAAGTGGAAAGGTCTAGCTCTTGAAATGAAAAGTATTCACCTACACCGCCATTCGGTAGGCCGAGTAATTTGACCGCTTCTTCATTTACAACTACCCGCTGGCTAATATCTATCAGATTTTCGAAGTCAAAGTTTCTTCCTCTAATAATCTCTATATTCAGCAAATTAGTATAATCATCAAGAATGTAGGTGATATTCATATCGAAGGCCTCACCATCACGGTTCTTAACGGGAGCGGTAAAGGACCTTTCCGGCATGGAACCTGCTGCTATCTGCTGTACTTCAGGTATATCAAGAAGTTTTTTCCTGAAACTCTCATATTGAAGCTCATCTAATTTATTATCTGTATTAACCGTTAAAACACCTTCCGGATCTAAACCCAAGTCTTTATCATTCAGGTAATTCATCTGCTTTTGCATGATCACAGTTGCCGTTAATAGAATGGTAGAAATGACAAACTGCACCCCGACCAGGACTTTGATCAGTCCAATCTTTGAATTTTGCTTTAACGAATCTTTGGTCAAGGCTCTGCTGGGAGAAAATGAGGTAATGTAGTAAGCCGGGTACAACCCTGCCGCGAGGGTAATGAGGATAAGTACTGACCCGAAGATCATATATATCTCCGGACTTTTATAGCTAAGTATCACTTCATATTGAATCCAGCTATTCAGATAAGGTAGAGTAAATTCTAAAAAAACGCCTCCTAAAAGGAGTGCCACCATCACCGCGATCAGAGTTTCTAGTAACAATTGAAAAATGATTTGCCTGCGGCTTGCTCCTTGGACCTTTCTTAGGCCCATTTCTTTCACTCGCTTTAGGTATTTGGCCAGCCTGAGGTTAGTGTGATTGAAGCTTACTGTAATAAGAATAAGTAGAGCAACAGACGCCAGTATATATAAAAAACTCACATTAGCGTTAGCTGTAAAATCATTCAGCTCCGGATTCGTATATAAATGGATATCGGCTAGTGCTTGAATGGTAAAATGATAGGGTTTATCGGCTTCCTCGGTAAAAAGTTGATTTAACTGTTGTTCCATATTTCCTTTGTTGCTTTGAGTACTTACAAAGTATTTGGTTAACCATAAACTAGTCTTTGGATCCTCATAATCGTTTACCCCTAAAAGATCAATATCTAAATGCGAACCACCGGGGAAAGGCTTTAGGACGCCCTCAACCTGATATACCTTACCAGCAATTTTTAATACTTCTCCAACAGGAGATTCTTCTCCATAATATTTAGCGGCTATCTTGGAAGAAATTATGATTTTGTCGAGCGATTTCAAGACCTCATTCTCATTTCCTTCGCGAAGTTCAAAATCGAAAACCTTGAAAAAGCTAGAGTCTGCACGATAAAAGCGTGGTTCATAAAATGACTCCCCATCTTTCTCAATTACTACTTTGTTTTCTGAAGAAATATGCGTGGAGTACTCTATAAAAGGCAACGATTTGTCCATGCTCAATGCGTGGCGCGTGCTGATGTCCTTAAAATAGAGTGTACCTGTAGAGTGGTTCATTTCATTCAGTACCCGATAGGTTCTTGAAGATTTTGAGTGAAAATCGTCAAAGGATAGTTGCTGATTGATATAGATGATCAGGTAGACACTTACAGCAAGTCCGGCAGACAGACCGATGATGTTTAGTGCGCTAGCGTACGATATGTTTCTTAATCCAATTTTTATGTAATTTTTAATCATGACAGGTAATTTAATTCTTATTCATTTCTTAATACTTCTGCAGGATTAGTCAGTGCAGCTCTTACTACCAGATAGCTTACCGAAAGCAAGGCAAGAAGTAAACTCACCAGACCTGCGAAAAAAAGTTGTGAAAACACACTATCAATTCTGTAGGCATAATTGTCTAGCCAAAGACTGGTCAAATAATATCCAACCGGTAATGCAATAAGAATAGATATTCCTACCAGTTGCATAAATTGATTATTGATCAATGCCAATACCTGCGCTATACTTGCTCCATATACCTTACGAATACTGATCTCCTTTCTACGCCTCTCGGTAGAAAATGCAGTGAGGCCAATCAAACCTAAACAGGCAATGATCACGGCCAAGCCGGTGAAAACCTGCAACAAAATAGCGAAGTCCGATTCACTCTTGTATTTGGCTGCAAAATCGTCATCCAGAAAATGATACTCAAAGGGAAAGTTGGCCGAATAATTCTCATAGTGCTCCTCTAAAAAAGTAAGTGCACCGCCAAAATCTGAGCCTTTTAATCGTGCCGCTAAGAACGAATAATCCGGAGTATAGCTATGAATGACCATAGGACCTATTTCCTCTTCCATAGACAAATAATGGAAGTTTTTCACTACTCCAATTACATCCCCCTTTTTGAGGGTGTCCCCTTTTACCCAAATATCCCAGTGTGCTTCTTGCCCGATAGCCTCGCTGTTTGACCAGCCCATAGCTCTTGCTGCTGCCTCATTAATGATAAAAGCTGAGCTGGCATCGCTAATTCTATCTTTTAAAAAGCTTCTGCCCGCCACGATTTGCATCCCCAATGTGCTAACTATGTCAGCATCAGCCAACATTATTTTTGAAGGAAGTAGTGTTTGTGTCTGTGCAAACAAAATTTCATCGCCCTGAACGTAGAAACCAGGTAATCCGGAGGTTGCTGAGATAGCTTCTATACCCGAATGAGCGATAGCCCTGGATTTGAAGGATTCGAGATTGGCCCTCATCTCCTTCCCACGGATGGGAAAAACCACTACCTTTTCTTTTTCAAAACCCATATCCTTGTTTTGCATATATCGGAGCTGACTTAAGATCACTAACGCGCTCATTATAAGAACAGCCGTTGTAGTAAACTGAAAAACAACCAGCACTTTCCTGATCTTACCAAAGCCTAAGCTACCTGCTTGTTTTTTTAAGATTTTGACGGGACGGAAAGAAGATAAGTAGAAAGCTGAAAAGCTACCGGCCAACACCCCGGTAAGAAGTAAAATGCTTAGTAATGCTAATAAAAGCTGCAGGTCACCGAAAATATCCAAACTCAGTTCCTTTTGGAACAATGGATTGAAGAAGGGTAAAGTCACTTCGACCAAAAGTGCTCCGATCAATAGAGAAATAATAGAAAACAAGATCGCTTCACTCAAAAACTGTAGAATGATCTGACTACGTCTGGCTCCAACTACTTTGCGGAGCCCTACCTCTTTACTCCGTTTGGTGGCGCGAGCTGTTGAAATATTAACAAAATTTGCACAAGCGAGAAGCAATATGATCAGGGCTACAAAGATCAAAGAAGTAACGTAGACAATATTTCCTCGTTTGGCTGAGTCACGTGTAAGTGCGGCAGAATAGAGGTGAATATCGCTTAACGGTTGTAATCTAAAATTGTATTCGAAGCCATAGGCTTGTGTCTTTTGGTCCACATATTCATTAACACCCTTACGTATTTCATCTTCAACAAGAGAGCTTTGTGAAGCATCGTTGAGAAGCAAATAGCAGTGCTTTCCGGGAGAGAGCCAATTTTGTTGGTCATAGTCAGAGAGGAAAATCTCTAAGGTGGTCGATGAGATTAAAAAGTCGAATTGCAAATGAAAATTTGAAGGCAAATTTTCTATTACTCCTTCAATTGCATACTCTTGGTTGTTATTAATTTTTATGCTTCGGGAAAGCAGGTCTTTGCTTCTCCAATCGTTCCCAAAATATTTGCTCGCCATTTTTTCTGTAATGACTATGCTATAAGGGTTATTAAGTACTTCATCCGAATTACCCAAAAGAAAGCCTATGTTGAAAAAAAGGGGAAATGTCGGATCCGAAAAGTATCCATTTTCTTCATAAAACTTTTTATCATCTACTTCGAATAGCCGCTTTACTGCTGGTGTAAGGTCTAAAATATGTTTGATCTCAGCGTAACTATCTGATAAAGAATTTGACAGAGGGTTAGGAACAAAAGCGTTAGCCGAGACACCATCAGCTGAAATACGCTCACCTACTACACGAAATATTCGATCCTTGGCCGGATGAAAATTGTCATAGCTTAATTCATCGAGTACAAACAAGGCGATAATCAGACACGAAGCCAATCCAACCGATAAACCCGTGACATTAATGGCGGTAAAACCCAAATTTCTCCATGAGTTCCGAATAAAGATTTTGAAATAGTTCTTGATCATGCCAGTCTATACTCAAACAGAATACCGAAAATCATAAATTACTGATTTACTGTCTATTACGATAGAAAGGTAAAGCATCCAGAACAGAATATGTTCCCTAATGAAACACTTATTTGTTCCGGTTTGAAACATTTGCGTATTTCATGGAACAAATTATTGCAATGAAAAAGGTAAAAGGAAAAATATTGGTTATTGACGATGACCGTGATGTACTGCATAGTGCTTGCATGGTACTCAAACCTGTGTTTAGTGAAGTGATTACAGAAAGTAACCCCCAGCAGATCAACTACCTGATCACTTATAATGAGTATGACGTCATTTTGCTGGATATGAATTATACAGCAGGGGTCACCAGCGGGAAAGAAGGTCTGTTTTGGTTAAAGTCCATCAAGGAGCGTGAACCGAAGCAGCAGGTGGTGATGATCACTGCGTATGGAGATATTAAGCTTGCTGTAGAAGCAATGAAGATTGGAGCTGCCGACTTCGTGGTGAAACCTTGGGAAAACGAAAAACTTCAGGCAACGGTACTGTCTGCCTATAATCACAGCCAATCCAAAAAGGAAGTAGAGATGCTGAAAGATGAGCAAAAGTCACTAAAAGAGCTTATATCATCACAGGGCAGCGACATAGTAGGTAATTCGGAGCCTATACGCCAAGTTTTTAAAGTGATTGAAAAAGTAGCTAAAACGGATGCCCACGTATTGATACTTGGTGAAAATGGAACAGGAAAAGAGTTGGTGGCCCAGGAGATCCATCAAAAGTCGAATCGGTCTGAAGGGGCTTTCATAAGGGTAGATCTAGGGTCATTATCGGAGAGCTTGTTTGAAAGTGAACTGTTTGGTCATAAAAAAGGGGCCTTTACGGACGCAAAAGAGGATAAAAAAGGTCGATTTGAGCTGGCCAAGGGCGGTACATTATTTTTAGATGAAATAGGTAATTTACCTTTACCTCAGCAAGCCAAACTATTAACTGCCCTACAAAACAAAGAGATCTTTCGACTAGGTGAGAACGAACCTATCTCAATAGATTGCAGGATAGTAGCAGCTACCAATAACGATCTGCATGCCATGGTTGAGACGAAAGAGTTTAGAGAAGACCTACTATATCGCTTGAATACGGTTGAACTCACTATTCCACCATTGCGTGAGCGTAGCAGTGACATTGCACTTTTGGCAGGTCATTTTCTTGATGTGTTTTCTCAAAAGTACCGTAAATCAAAGATGGAGCTTACTGACGATGCCGTTAAGTATTTGTCAGGATACCTATGGCCAGGTAATGTCAGAGAGCTGCAACATGCTGTAGAACGCGCAGTGATCATGTCAGATAATCACCACTTAGGTTCAAGCGATTTTTTACTGGACGACAAGAAAGTGAATCTGCCTCCTAGTACGCTTAATCTTGACGAAATGGAAAAAGTGGCCATAGAAAAAGCCATCGCTAAGAACCAAGGTAATATTAGCAAGGCAGCTAAGGAACTGGGGTTAGGGAGAACCACTATTTATCGCAAGTTGGATAAGTATGGAATTAGCTACTAGGTAAAGTGCTGAGCAAAAAATAAATCATCTCAATTAACCCGTGTTTCTACTTGTTTCGGGGAACAATTTATCGGCTTGCCACTAGCACCTTATCTAGTGATTAGAATTCTATGGTTAGGAGGAATCCATTACTTTTAATTATTTCGAAGTGCCTCGATAAGCTCTGCCTTATCCATTTTAGAGCGTCCTTTGATCCCGATTTTTTTAGCTTGCTCATATAGCTCTTCTTTCGTACGATCTTCGTATTCAGAAGCTTTTCCATCCTTTTCTCCGCTATCAGGGGTGTTAGCAATTCGCGCTGCTTTCTGTTTGTTCATACCTTGGTCCCGTAAAGCTTCGTACTGTTTATCGTTTTTTATAGAAGGTCCGTGATCTTTTGTCATAAGTCCTATGAGTTTAATGTGTTTGACAATATTTACTTGGTGATTTATAGTATATAAATCATGCCATTTTTGAAAGGGCTCACGTCAAATTAGGTAGACTGTTTTACGATAGTAGTAAAAGGATCACTTGGTTTAAATAAGCTCTCATGAGTAGATTAATCAAGTAAACCCGCTGCGCTCAGCTATGACTTGAAGAACTAAGTGCACACGCAACAAAGTGGAGTGATGAATCAGAAGATTTTGGTTAAGTAGGATTATTGGTCTGACGACTATTACGACAACCCCTCATGATCTTCTCCTTTTCCTCCGCTGGCGGGGGAAAATAAAAGTTCAGTTAAACTACGAATTGGAAAGAGAGAGTAAAGGATAGGCTTCTTAAAGTGGTTCTTATATACGAAAATGAATCGGCTAATAATCAATGATTTCTATCTTTAACCCCATGATCCAAATCCGAGAAGCAAAGCCTGATGAGGCAAAATATATCGTTGATTTCCAAATACGCATGGCACAGGAAACCGAAGACCTGGTTTTGACTGAAGAAAAGCTTATGCCTGGAACTATGGCTATTTTCGAAGATCGCAATAAAGGGGTTTACTACGTAGCAATGGATGGCGATAAAGTTGTTGGCTGCCTTTTGATAACGTATGAGTGGAGCGAATGGCGCAATGGCACCGTGCTTTGGATACAGTCTGTTTATGTACTACCAGAATATCGCGGTCAGAAGGTTTTTAGAATGCTTTATGAACACATTCGGAATTTGGTCGAAACCAATAATGACTATAAAGGCATCCGTTTGTATGTGGAAAAGGATAATGTTCGGGCTCAGAAAGTTTACACTGCCCTGGGCATGGACGGAGAGCACTATCGTATGTTTGAGTGGATGAAGACTTAAATCAATTGGTAAGTAACAATTGAGAATTAACAATTATGAAATATTCAGTCTTCTCAGCATTATGAAGGTACTGATTTGGTAAAACTCTTAGCATTAAAGAAAGAACAGGAAGATGCTGATGAACACTTTGTAAAATCGGAATGAATTGATCAAACTCCTTCATAACTTTTTCGTAGAACTAAGGCATATGCTAAAACAAAAAACATACCGTCATCTAAAAATTAGTTACGGACTCGGGATGTTTTTATCTATTGCGGTTTTTGTAGGTATTGTTTTTGGAGTTCAGGTAGAACAGGAACCAATTTGGCGGCCAAATCAGGAGATAGTCAGTGATGTTAATCTGAGTGAGAAACCAAATATTCAATACTTCAACTTTCAAGTTCTCAACCAGAGCTCCGGATTTTTTCAAACCCAATTTGACCGCAATATCAAGCAAGCATTTGAGAGATGCTTCAGCCAACTACTTGTTGAAAAGATTAAGTGCTCTAAACAGAGCGTTTTTCATTTAGATTTTTCGAACAGGTTTTACAAACTTAAAATACCTCAAAAAATTTCCGACCCGCTGGTCACTTTATCCTAGGAGCTGTTCTGCTCGGCTACAGATCTGTAGCGACAACTAATTTTTCATATTTGGCGAAGACGTTTTAGCCATTAGGCCACTCAAGTCTCGTCTACTAACATTAAATAATTCGTGGATAAAGTAAAGAAAGTACTACGGCTAATCGGCTTTGTAGTTGTTATGGTTATTACTTCCGTAGGGCTTGGCATAGCTCCAGCCCTAGGAAATAGAAAAGAGGAGTATTTAAACAGAGAAATAAAAACGGAAATGGTGGATGAACAAGAAGAAGATGAGTTAGACGAGGTCGAATAAAATGCTTTTTAATTTTATCTCTTAAGGCTCATTTTGTTGATTCTGAGTTAATTTAGCAATTCAAAATAAAGCTACTCAAATGGACTACAGGATAGAAAAAGATACCATGGGTGATGTGCATGTACCCGCAGATAAATATTGGGGCGCACAAACAGAACGCTCTAGAAATAACTTTAAAATAGGCGCTGCCGCCAGTATGCCACTTGAGGTGGTTTATGGTTTTGCGTACCTCAAAAAAGCTGCGGCACACACCAACCATGCCCTGGGTGTGCTTTCTGAAGAAAAAAGGGATTTAATTTCCCAGGTCTGTGAGGAAATTCTTGAAGGTAAACTAGATGATCAGTTTCCATTGGTAGTTTGGCAAACCGGCTCAGGAACGCAGTCTAATATGAATGTGAATGAAGTAGTTGCCAACCGCGCCCATGTAATTGCCGGTAATAAATTGGGAGAAGGAGAGCGGTTGATACACCCTAATGATGATGTAAATAAGTCCCAGTCTTCTAATGATACCTACCCTACTGGCATGCACATCGCATGTTATAAAATGGTAATTGAAACTACCATTCCAGGCGTTGAGAAACTTCGTGATATTCTGGCGGCTAAGTCTAAAGAGTTCATGAATGTGGTGAAGATTGGGCGAACCCATCTTATGGATGCTACGCCACTAACATTAGGGCAGGAGTTTTCGGGCTATGTCTCCCAGCTAGATCATGGTCTGAAAGCATTGAATAGCACTTTGGACCATCTTAGTGAACTGGCACTTGGAGGTACAGCTGTGGGTACGGGAATAAATACACCAGAAGGGTATGCTGAGCATGTGGCCGGAAAGATTGCAGAGTTTACAGAACTACCTTTTGAATCGGCAGAAAATAAGTTCGAAGCATTGGCTGCGCATGATGCTATCGTTGAATCTCATGGTGCGTTAAAGCAGCTGGCTGTTTCCTTAAATAAAATTGCCAACGACATTCGCCTTTTAGCTTCCGGACCAAGGGCGGGAATTGGAGAAATTAATATTCCTGCGAACGAGCCGGGTTCCTCTATAATGCCAGGAAAGGTAAATCCTACACAGTGTGAGGCCCTGACCATGGTTTGCGCTCAAGTTATGGGGAATGATATGGCCATAACCGTTGGCGGAGCTCAGGGGCATTACGAACTTAATGTGTTTAAACCTGTAATGGCTTACAATTTCTTGCAGTCCGCCCGGCTGATCGGAGATGCTTGCGTATCCTTTACCGATCACTGCGCCGTAGGTATTGAGCCCAACCATAAGAACCTTGAAAGTAATTTGAATAAGAGCTTGATGTTAGTTACGGCTTTAAATACGCATATAGGTTACGAAAAAGCAGCAAAAATTGCTAAAACTGCTCACGAGAATGGCACAACCCTCAAAGAAGAAGCCGTTAACTCCGGGTTTGTTACCGAAGAAGAATTTGAAAAGTGGGTAGTACCGGCCGATATGGTGGGTAGTCTAAAGAGTTAGCTTTTAATATTTTGAATTTATTGCCTATATTTCAGCGGTTTATACATCCAATTAACAAACAATATTGAGTATTTGCATAGGCAAATACCACCCATTTTTTTAACATTACACCATGAAAAAATTAACAGCACTCGTTGCATTTGTTTTAGTGGCTTTATTCTCTGTTGACTCTTATGCCCAATTGTCTAAGGCTGAGAAAAAGGAGTGGAAAAAGAAAGCAAAGGCGTACGCTAAAAACCCTGAAGAATTAAAAACTTTAGTGGAAGATGGTCAGGCTATGGCCGGCCAGGTGAATAGCCTAAAGTCGGAAAACTCTCAGATGCAGTCCAGACTAAATGACAAGGACGCAAAGATCAGCGAACTTCAAGATGATCTTTCGAAATTAAGATCAGACTTATCATCTACTAAAAGTCAACTGCGCGAAGCCAAATCAAGCCCTAAACCTGCTACAGACGGAGGCGCTATGGTAGATGGCGTTGTTTTTAAAGTGCAGATCGGTGCTTTCAGAAATAAAGACCTTTCCAAATATTTTGATAACAATGAAAATTTTGGTGGTGAAAATGAAGGCGATACGCAGAAAATTACGCTGGGACAATTTAGAGACTATTGGGAAGCAGATACCTTTAAAAAATACCTTCGTGAGATGGGTGTTAAAGATGCCTGGATCGTTTCTTATAAAGATGGTGCTCGTGTAGAGTTAAAAGAGGTGCTCGAAAATGTAGTAGCACAAGATTCAGAATAGTTCTTATCACTTTAAACACATAGGAAAAGCAGTACTTTTGTACTGCTTTTTTGCTTTATGGCCCTTAAAGAATGATAGAAAAGAGATGGGTATATACCGATAAACCTGAGTCAAAGGCAGTCAATAGCCTAGGTGCTGCCATCAATGTCTCTCTTCCAATAGCCGAAATTCTACTCCAAAGAGGTATTTCTACGTTTGATCAGGCGCGTAGCTTTTTTAACCCCTCTCTATCCGCTTTACATGATCCGTTTCTGATGCAGGATATGGATAAGGCGGTTAGTCGCCTTGGGGAAGCATTAGGCAATCTGGAAAAAGTGTTGATCTATGGTGATTATGATGTGGACGGTACTACTTCAGTAGCACTCTTTTTTGGGTTTCTGAATTCATTTTATAATCACTGTGATTTTTATATTCCCGATAGATATGCTGAAGGTTATGGTATCTCCAAACAAGGCATTGACTGGGCAGCGGACAATGGTTATACTCTAATTGTGGCCCTTGACTGCGGAATAAGATCAACAGAACTAATCTCATACGCCAAGGATAAAGATATTGATTTCATTATTTGTGATCATCATTTACCTGGTGGTGAACTACCAGCAGCTACCGCCATTCTCGACCCTAAGCGTAAAGATTGCCCCTATCCTTACAAAGAATTACCCGGATGCGGAATTGGCTTTAAGTTCATGCAGGCTTTTGTTCAAAATAATAGCCTAAAGATCGATCCCTTTGACTTTTTGGATTTAGTCGCTGTGAGTATCGCTTCGGATATTGTACCTATAACCGGAGAAAATAGAATACTAGCTTTTGCCGGATTAAAAAAGCTAAATAGCAATCCTCGGCCCGGGCTAAAGGCTCTTATGAAGCTAGCAGGGATACGTAAAAATATGAGTATCACCGGGGTTGTATTTGGGCTGGCCCCTCGAATAAATGCCGCCGGAAGAATATCACATGCCAAAATGGCTGTTAACCTACTGTTAGCTGATTCTGAAGACGAAGCCTATCATTTTGCGGCAAAGCTGAATATCAAAAACAACAAACGCAGAGACGTGGATGCTGAGATTACCAACCAGGCTTTAGCTATGATCGCTGAAAATGAAAATGCGTCTGCATCTAAAACTACTGTCCTTTTTAAGGAAGACTGGCATAAAGGTGTTATTGGCATAGTAGCTTCCCGGTGTATTGAAAACCATCATCGTCCTACAATAATTCTGACGGAATCTAATGGGAAAGCCACAGGTTCAGCACGTTCAGTGCCTGGTTTTGACGTTCATCAGGCTATTCAGGAATGTAGTGGTTTGTTAACTCAGTTTGGAGGGCATAAATATGCTGCGGGGCTCACTATGGAACTGTCTCAAATAGAACCTTTTAAGCGGCGTTTTGAGGAGGTAGTTTCGAGTTCAATTCCAGAGGAACTACTTATACCTCAGGTAGTGATCGATACAGCATTAGAACTTGATTCAATCACACCAAATTTTATAAACGTATTAGACCGTATGGAGCCCTATGGTCCTGAAAATCTTCGCCCGGTTTTTGCTGCCTGGGGTTGCAAGGTGGTTGGAGCTGTAAAAATCATCAAGGAAAAGCATTTAAAATTTAGTATTACTCAGCAGGACGGAAGTAAAAAGTATGCGGCCATTGCCTTTAATATGGCACATTATCGCCCGCAGCTAGAAAGCCAAAACTTATTTATTATGGCTTTTTCAGTTGAAGAAAATGTATATCAAGGCGTAAGCTCTATCCAGCTTACCGTTAAGGATTTAAAATTTGATTAGATAGCATTGAATTATGATTTTAAGAGCGGATGAGCTTGTAAAAAAGTATAAAAAGCGAACAGTAGTAGATCACATATCGGTGACGGTTTCTCAGGGGGAGATAGTGGGCTTACTGGGCCCCAATGGTGCAGGAAAAACGACTACTTTCTACATGATAGTGGGACTCATAAAGCCCAATGAGGGTGAGATCTTTTTAGATGAAGAAAATATCACTGACCTGCCCATGTATCGCCGGGCAAAATTAGGAATTGGCTACTTGGCGCAGGAAGCTTCTGTGTTTAGAAAGCTGACCGTTCAAGAAAACATCATGGCGGTGTTAGAAATGAGGAAAATGTCTAAAAAAGACATGAAGGAAAAAACCGAGGCCTTGTTAGAAGAATTCAGCCTTACCCATGTCCGTAAAAATCTTGGAATGGTACTCTCCGGCGGAGAACGTAGAAGAACAGAAATAGCGAGGGCTTTAGCCGTAGATCCTAACTTTGTTTTATTGGATGAGCCGTTTGCTGGAGTCGACCCCATAGCCGTAGAAGAGATTCAAAGCATTGTGGCTAAACTCAAGCAAAAGAATATAGGCATTCTGATTACGGATCATAATGTAAATGAAACTCTCTCCATTACGGATAGGGCTTATCTCATGTTTGAAGGTAAGCTACTTAAAGCAGGTACTGCAGAGGACCTGGCCGCAGATGAACAGGTGAGAAGGGTTTACCTGGGTCAGCACTTTGAGCTAAAGCGCAAGATCTGACCTTGAGCCAGGCAACATTTATTGCCCTAGAAAAGATTTTTACCTTACATTATAGACACTCCGTCCGTTACGTTTAGTATTTTAACATCCTAAAGGGCATACTCTATCAATGGACATCCTTAACTCGATCTTAACCTGGGTAATGAAAAAGCGAATACACGATATTGAGCTTTTCATGAAGTATCCCAAT
Source organism: Bacteroidota bacterium (assembly GCA_039199635.1). Taxonomy (GTDB): domain Bacteria; phylum Bacteroidota; class Bacteroidia; order Cytophagales; family Cyclobacteriaceae; genus Fulvivirga. Next base: position 44,077 of record JBCCSU010000006.1, read on the forward strand.
GAAGTTCAGGAAGAGTTATTTAAAGATCTGATAGCTAAAGCAAAAAAAACAGAGTTCGGTCGAGGGTATGGCTTTACAGACCTGGTCTCACGTCAAGAGTTTAAAAGCAGGGTACCAATTCATTCTTACGAGGCGATTTTTCCTTATATCAATCGGATTATGAAAGGCGAACAAAACGTGCTTTGGCCTTCAAACATATCCTGGTTTGCGAAATCATCAGGTACCACCAACGCCCGTAGCAAGTTTATTCCGGTATCCACGGAGGCACTAGAAGACTGCCATTTTAAAGGCGGTAAAGATCTCATATCTATTTATGTGAATAATTATCCTGACAGTCGTATGTTTTCAGGTAAGGGTTTGGCCATAGGTGGAAGCCATCAGATCAATGAGTTTGATCAAAATGCTGATTCTTACTATGGTGATGTTTCCGCTGTAATTATGCAAAACCTACCGTTTTGGGCACAGGTGATCCGAACACCCAGCCTGGAAGTAGCCTTGATGGATAAGTGGGAGGAAAAGATTGAAAAGATGGCCCGCATAACCGCTGAAGACAATGTAACCAGTCTGTCAGGGGTGCCTACCTGGACTATACTTTTGCTACAGCGGATAATGGAGCTGAAGCAAGTAGACTCTGTACTGGAGATTTGGCCTAACCTAGAGGTGTTTTTTCATGGAGCTGTAGCATTTACACCTTACCGCGAGCTCTTTAAGCAACTCATTCCCTCGCACAAAATGCGGTATTGCGAAACCTATAATGCTTCTGAAGGCTTTTTTGGCATACAAGATCAAAGAGACTCGGAAGAGTTGCTATTAATGTTAGATTATGGCATTTATTATGAGTTCGTACCTTTTGAGAATATTGAGCAGGATAATCCTGATACGCTCTCCTTAGATGAGGTAGAAGTAGGTAAGAACTATGCGATGATCATATCTACAAACTCAGGTTTATGGAGGTACAATATCGGCGATACCGTAAAATTCACTTCCAAAGACCCTTACCGGATAAAGATCAGTGGTAGAACCAAGCACTTTATTAATGCCTTTGGCGAGGAAGTTATCATCGAAAACGCGGAAACAGCGATAACGGAAGCCTGTAAACGAACCAACGCCATAATCGATAACTTTACAGCCGCCCCGGTATACTTTGACGCAGATAGTACCGGCGGACATGAGTGGATTGTAGAATTCAAGCGTCAGCCTTCTAACCTTGATGACTTCAAAAAAGCACTAGATGAAAAACTGAGGGAGATTAATTCAGATTATGATGCAAAGCGATATAAGAACATGGCACTCAAACCCCCTATTATACATTCAGTAGTAGAAGGTACTTTCTATAAATGGATGAAAAAAAGAGACAAACTAGGCGGCCAAAATAAAGTGCCCCGACTCAGTAATAGTCGGGAACACTTAGATGATATTTTGGAAATGATAGGCACGCTACAGACTAATTAGGCCATTCTCATCAAGTTCTAACTAGTTGATTGATAGTATGTTATAGATAGGATAAAACCCCGAAATAGGTGCAATAGTGCTTTTTTCGGGGTTTTGTTTTTGTTAACTTCTGGTGTCAACACAAAAGTAAACACCTGAATTTAGCATGCAACAGGAGATTTTCCAA